>JBEVOS010000206.1:0-18416 GCA_040507435.1 Caulobacterales bacterium
CTTCGGGCGGATGGAAATGCGAGCCATGATCGACGGCTTCGCGGGCTTCCTGCGCCATCGCTTCTACAAGCTTCATAAGTTTCAG
Organism: Caulobacterales bacterium; assembly: GCA_040507435.1. GTDB lineage: Bacteria > Pseudomonadota > Alphaproteobacteria > Caulobacterales > Aquidulcibacteraceae > JBEVOS01. The sequence continues at coordinate 86 of JBEVOS010000206.1, forward strand.
CGCTTCCATCACAGCGGAAACGCCATGGCCGGTTTGGCTTGAATGGGCTTCGCGACCCTCCACTTCAACGCGGAAAACCGAAATGCCTTTATGGCCGCTGACGACTTTCATCAGCGTCGGCTCACCCACAATTACCGTGCCGGGCTTCGGCAGGAGCGCGAGTTGCTCAATCAGGTGCGGCGCTCCAAGGCAGCCGACTTCTTCATCGTAGGAAAATGCAAAGATCACCGGCTTTTTCAGCGGCGCTGTTCGCATAGCATCCGCGTAGGCGAGCGCGAGCGCGATAAAGCTTTTCATGTCGGCGACGCCGCGTCCGTAGAAATTGTCCGCGTCGCTTTCAAGTTTGAACGGATCGGTGCGCCAATCCTGGCCATCGACCGGGACGACGTCGGTATGGCCGGAGAGTACGACGCCGCCCGGAATTTCAGGGCCAATCAGCGCGTACAGATTGGCCTTGGATCCATCCTCATTCATCACGCGGTGTGAGGGGATTCCCCGCGCGCGGAGAAAATCCTCCACCCAGACGATGAGTTCGAGATTAGAATTTCGTGACGTCGTGTCGAAGCTGATCAACTTCGACAAAATCTCGACCGTGTTCATCACGAGAGGCTAGCCGCGCTCAGGCGCGCCGCCAAGCTTAGCCGCGCGGGGCCTGCACCATGCGGCCATCTGGCGTGCGAAAAGCGAGCAGCTGCAAGCGGAAAACGAGCGCGGAATTGCCCGGAATTGCAGGCGGCGAGCCTTCCGGGCCATAGCCTAGCTCCGGCGGGATGTACGCCGTAATCGTATCGCCAGGGCGCATCAGCATGAGGGCTTCTGAAAAGCCAGGGATCAAACCTTGAACGGGCAGCTGCGCCGGCTCCCCTCGCTGAACCGAGGAATCAAAAACCTCGCCGTTCGGCAGCGCGCCTTCGTAATGAACGAGGACCGCCGCATCAGCGCCAGGCGAGGGCAAACTCGCATCGGTCCCACGCCGGTTGTATTGGATAACGAGACCGGACGGACGAACGATCGCGCCTGGCTTCTGCCGCGCCTCTTCCATGAAACTCTGCGCGGTCGTCAAATTCTGATCCGCCAGCCGCGCCTGCGCAGCATCGGTTTTTTCAATCTGATCAATAATGCTTTCCTGCTTCTCGCAGGCGGTAAGCATCAGAGCGGCGCAGAGAAACCAAATCCGCATCGGTTAAATTCCATCCGTGTCGGGCTGCGTCCATGGTTCGCGCGCAGCGGCTTCGTCCCATTCTTGAAAGTCAGCATCCGCGAAAATCGTATCGCAGTAAGATTGTGCGGCGGGGGAAAGCGGAATCGCATAGGTGCGAAAGCGCGTCGCGACTGGCGCATAAAACGCATCCGCGATCGTGCGGCGCCCGAGTAAAAACGGACCGCTCGCGCCAAACCTTTTCCGGCAATCGGCCCACATTTCTTCGATGCGCGTTACATCGCCTACGACATCCTGATGCCATTCCCGCGCCGGGGCGCGGCGGCGCAAATTCATTGGCGCATCGCGCCGCAAGGCTTGAAAGCCGGAATGCATCTCCGCCGTCACCGCGCGCGCAATTGCGCGCGCCTCAGCGTCTTGCGGCCAAAGGTCAGGCGCACGCTCCGCCGCCCATTCGCAGATCGCCAAGCTGTCCCAAATGACGACGCCGCTTTCCATCTGGAGCGCCGGCACCCGCCCGCTCGGGCTTGCTGCGAGAACCGCAGGCTGTTTCGACTTGCCATATCCCAGCATACCGAGCTGCAGGACGCGCTCTTCAAACGCAATTCCGCCCCAGCGAAGCGCCAGCCATGGACGCATCGACCAGGACGAGTAGTTCTTATTGCCGATAAAGAGCGTCGCCATCATCGCGCCTTTGCGCGAGATCGGCGGCTAAATCAAGGCGCGAACCGACTACAGCCGCTTGGGCGGATAGCCTGCGCGCGCGAGCGAAAGCACGATCTCCTCAGTATGCTGCGCGTCGCGGGTTTCGATCTCAATGTCGAACTCCGCGCCCTTTGCGGGCACATCGAGCGCATGGCGGCGATGTTCGACTGTGATGATGTTTGCGCCCTCTTCGCCAAGAATGCGCGACACGTTCGCGAGTAGACCCGGGCGATCGTCACCCGTAAAGCGCAGATAGGCGATGCGCCCGTCGCGGATCAGTGACCGCGTGAGCACTGAGGTAAGTAAGCGCGTATCGATGTTTCCGCCGGTGACGACGAGACCGCATTTCTTGCCGCGAAATTTCTCTGGATAAGCTAGCAACGCGGCAAGCGCAGCCGCGCCCGCGCCTTCAACAACGATCTTTTCGACGTTGCAATACAGCGCGATCGCGCGCTCGAATTCCGGTTCTTCGATGAGCAAGACTTCATCGATCAACGGGCGCGCAACCGCGTAAGAAAGATCGCCAACCTGCTTAACCGCAATGCCTTCCGCGATCGTGTGGCCGCCGACTTTCGCCGCCATGCCGCGCATGCGTGACGTAAATGACGGATACATCGCGGGCTCGACGCCAATGATGCGGATGTCTGGCTTCACATGGCGCGCCACGGTCGCCATGCCGGAGATCAAACCGCCGCCCCCGATTGGAATCGGAAACACGTCGAAATCAGGCATCTCCTCGAACATTTCGAGCGCGATCGTGCCCTGGCCTGCGATCACATCCGGATCGTTGAACGGATGCACAAACGTGAGATCACGCACATCGCGCAGCTCCATCGCGTAGGCGGAGGCTTCGTCATAGGTCTCGCCTTTCAGCACGACATCCGCACCGAAAGAACGTGTCTGCTGCACCTTCACGAACGGCGTGCTCGTGGGCATCACGATCGTGACGGGCACACCGAGGCGCTGCGCATGGAAGGCGAGCCCTTGGCTATGATTGCCGGCCGACGCCGCGATGACGCCCTTTTTCTTCTCCGCCGGCGTCAGCTGGAGCAGCTTATTGAGCGCGCCCCGTTCTTTATAAGCGGCGGTGAATTGGAGGTTTTCGAACTTGTTCCAGACCTCGGCGCCCGTAATCGAGGAGAGCGTCCGCGATAGGCGCAGCGGGGTGCGCTCAATCTGGCCGGCTAGGCGAGCTGCGGCCTCGACGATTTGCTCATAAGTGACGGCGGGCGCGGCGTTGCGCGCAGTCGCCAGGGCTTGGTCTGACATGATCGCCGGAACCTAGAGGGACCCGGCCTGACATTCAATGAAGCTTGATCTTAGGATCTGGGCGCGCGAGACCGCGCATCAGGTCAATCTTACGCATTGCCTTGCCCGGAAGCGCCGCGAGACGCGCTTGAGGCGCGCGCTCGATCCCAGCGCGTGCGGCATAGGCTGCGCGGCGAAACATTCCTGACGCCGAAGGCGCGGTCAGGACGCCCCAGGCAAGATCGCGTTGATGCGTCGCGAGCTGGCGTTTGTACTGGTATCCGCCTGGTCCGAAATCGACCTCGTGAAAGCCTTCGCAGGCGGCCCATTCCACGCACATCTGCGCCAGAAGAACGCCTGGCGAGTACGGTTCGAACGCCGCGTCGTGCGCCATGATCCAATCGTGCAGCACGGTTTCGCTGCGCAGAAAATAATTCGCGGCAATCAGTTCGCCGCCGATGGTTAACGTACAAAAGACGCCGGCGCAGCGGTCATCGGTTGCGTCAAACGTCGCGTTCAGCACGTTTGAAACCCAAGGCGTTTTCCAGATTTGCGGCTGCCCAGTGCGTTCTAGTTGGACGTTTTTCCACGCCATCATCTGCTCGAAATGGCCACGATTGCGGGATTGTGCGGTGAAGACTGGCTCGCCGCGTTCTTTCGCCATTTTCCGTATTTTCTTGTTCTGCTGACGCAGAAACTCTGGGCGGCGCGCTTTGATGGCGGCGCGGTAGCCTTCAACGCCGAGAGACGCGGCGGAGAGCCAAGAGCCGTCGCGACCGGCTTCGTGAGGCGCGAAATAGGTTTGGCCTGCCGGGACATTCGCAAGATCGATCCGCCCGACGCCGAGCGCACGGCAAAGGGCGGCAGGCGGAGGCGAGAAACTGGGAGCGGCGACAAGGCCCTGGTAATCCGCGATCGGGGCGCCGAGCCCCATTGCCGCAAAGCGAGACGGCCGCTGCACGCCGAGAAAGCCCCGCTCAGCTCCATCCGTCAGCACGGCAATCCGCGCATCCGGCCGCGCCGCGCCGACGAGACGCGCCCAGTCCGGGCTAAGGTAAGGGCTTCTCAACCCATCGCCCTGGAGCGCCCGCCAAGCCGCTGTTTCGGTAGGGCCTAAGTCGCACGGATGGATCACTTCGATACGCACTGGGGGTCTCACAGCTATTCGCCAACGGGGCGAGCAAGCTTGGCGCCGGACGCCCCGTGCGGGATCGGCCCGAATTGCCAGCCCTCAAACGCCGCCTTAAGCTTCGCGTCAGGCGCTAGATTAGAGGCGCAAGGAGGAAGCTTTGGCTGAGGCCCAAACCAACGACGCGCTGCTCCCGGCGGCGCCGTTTCTTACCATTCCCGCAGACGGCAAGCCGTATCTCGCAGGCGTGAAGTGCAAAACCTGCGGCGCGACCTACGCTGCGCAAAAACGCATTGGCTGCGCAAAGTGCGGGGAGCGTAAAAACCTTGAAAGCGTCAAGCTTTCGGATAGTGGCAAACTGTACAATTATACGATCGTCTACCGCTCGTTTCCCGGCGTGAAAGTGCCTTTCGTTTCCGCGATCGTCGATCTCGACGGCGGCGGCACGATCAAAGGCAATCTCGTCGACGTCGATTTGAGCAAGCCGGAGAACGTGAAGTTCGATATGCCAGTTAAGGTCGTCTATCGCGACGCCGAGCGCAAAGACGCGCAAGGCCGTTCTTATCTCTCTTACTTTTTCGTGCCGGCGTAAGCCGTAGCCTACAGGAGATTTTCACCATGGGTGATGACGTCTACATCGTCGGCATAGACATGATTAAGTTCGGCCGCTTTCCAAACCGCACGGTGCCGGATCTTGGCGCCGAAGCAGTGTTGGGCGCGCTCGACGATTGCGGCCTGAGCATCAACGACGTGCAAAGCATGCATTGCGGTTGTCTCTACGGCGCGGGATCGAACATCGGTCAAATGATTTTGCGTGAAATCGGACAGCCTGGGATGCCAGTCACGAATGTGGCGAATGCTTGCGCCACGGGCGCGACAGCATTCCGGGGCGCCTGGATGAGCATTAAGGCCGGTTTGGACGACATTGCGCTTGCCGTCGGCGTCGAACAAATGGGCAAAGGCATGCTTGGCGGCGATGCAGCTGGCGACGGCATCCCCGTCGAAGGCTTGCTCGGTTCGGGTTCTATGCCGGCGACGTTCGCGCATGTCGGCATGGAGCACGCACGCCAGTACGGCACCACGTTCGCGCAATTCGCGCAGATTTCGGTGAAGAACCACCATCATTCCACGCTCAATCCAAAAGCGATGTATCAGATCGAAACGCCGCTTGAGCAGGTGATGGGCGCGGAGATGATCTCCTACCCAAACACGAAGCTCATGTGCTCGGTGAACGTCGATGGTTCTGCAGCGGCGATCCTCATGTCCGAAAAGAAAGTGAAAGAGCTTGGCCTGATGGGCCGCGCCGTTCGCGTGCGCGCATCGGCGCTGCAAAGCGACCCATATAGCGACCGCAATTTCGCGATGATGGATTTCAATGGCGTCACCAAGCTTGCGGCGAAGAACGCCTATGAGATGGCCGGCGTTGGGCCGGACGATGTCGATCTCGTCGAGTTGCATGACTGCTTCGCCACAGCTGAGCTTGTGCACTATGAAAACCTGCAGCTTTGTGGCCCAGGCGAAGCGGGCAAACTGGTCGATACGGGCGCCACGGCGCTTGGCGGGAAAGTTCCAGTGAACGTTTCCGGCGGCCTGCTTTCAAAGGGCCATCCGCTGGGCGCGACCGGCATCGCGAACATGTATGAAATCACGCAGCATCTGCGCGGGGAAGCTGGCGCACGGCAAGTCCAAGGCGCGAAGATCGGCTTGACGCATGTTGTCGGCGCGGGTTCAGCCTGCGCTGTTCACATTCTCGAAAAAGCCTAAGCTTAAAACTTACGGAGATTCAGCCTCGGCGAAAGCCGGGGCTTTTTCTTTGTGTGTTTATTGAAAGCCTTGCGGGCTCAGCACGCACGCCGCCAAGCCGTTATTTCCAACAACGCGCGCGCGCTGCACGATCGTCGCGGCACGTCGGCGCACATAGGGCCCCGGACGATCTGCGCGCCATTCGTGCGGGTTTGGCAACACCGCAGCGAGCCGCGCCGCCTGTAACGGCGATAGATTTTCCGCCGATACGCCGAAGCGCGCTTGCGCGGCAGCCTCGACGCCAAAAATCCCATCGCCCCATTCAGCCGCGTTCAAATAAGATTCCATGATGCGCCGCTTCGGCCACATGAACTCAATGAGGCCGGTGTAGTAGGTCTCCAGCGCTTTGCGCAGCCAAGAGCGCGCTGGCCAAAGAAACAAATTCTTCGCTGTCTGCTGGCTCACGGTGGACGCGCCCCGCACGCGTCCGCCTTTTTCGTTATTTTTCATCGCCTGCTGAATCGCTTCGATATCGAAGCCGTCATGTTCGCAAAAGCGCGCATCCTCTGCAGCGATAACGGCGCGTACGATGTGCGGGCTCATGCGGTCGATCGGCACGGCTTCATGACGGATGCGCTCACCATCGGCGGCGCGCGCCATCATCAACACCGTGCCCGGCGCATCCAGAAGCCGATACATCGCGACCCACGTCACAGGCACGAGAAAAGCAGCGCATAGCAGCACGCCGATGACCATCAGCGGAATGCCGAACCGCTTTTGGCGCTTCAACTTACCAAGATCAGCATCCAGATTTTGGCGCACGATGTTCGCACGCACGCGCTTGCGCGCATCCTCACCTGGAAACGGGATATCCGGCTCTTCGCTCACGTCCCCCATTCCTCCCGCACGGCAGGTTCCGATTCTCGGTCCCGGCGGCTGCGTTTGAGCCGCTCGAACGCGCCCGCGTCAAGCAGGCGGCGGAGCGCCCATACAGCCATGCCGCGCACCTGCGCAGATTTATCCTCCAGAAGCGCTTCTGCCGATGCGGCAAGCCGGGCGTCGCCAGAATTCCCGATAGCAACGAGCACATTGCGGACAAACCTATCACGCCCGGTTCGTTTTACAGGCGTTCCGGCGAAACGCGCGCGGAAGGCGGCATCGTCGAGCGCTGCAAGGTCGCGCAAAGGCGCAGCGCGCAGGGTCGGATTCAAAGCAAGTTTGGTATCGCGGCTCGCCTCGGCGAATTTGTTCCACGGGCATACGGCGAGACAATCATCGCACCCAAAAATGCGATTGCCGATCGGCACGCGAAATTCTTCCGGTATCTGTCCGCGATATTCATTTGTGAGATAAGCGATGCAGCGGCGCGCATCGAGTTGATAGGGCGCTGGAAACGCAGCGGTCGGGCATGCAGAGATGCAAGCGTTGCAAGAGCCGCAATGGTCTTCTTCCGGATTGTCCGTGCGCAACGCAGCGGCAATGAGGATTGATCCGAGAAACAACAACGATCCATGTGGGCGGGAGACGAGGTTGGTATGCTTGCCTTGCCACCCTATTCCCGCCGCTTGTGCGAGCGGTTTTTCCATCAGCGGCGCGGTATCGACGAAGACTTTTACATCGGCTTGCGTTTCGCGCCCGACGAACTGAGCGAGCTGTTTCAAGCGCCCCTTCAAAACATCATGATAGTCGCGCCGCGCGGCGTAAGCGGAAACAATCCCATTTTGCTTTTCTTGAAGCAGCGCGATCGCATCATCGCCGGGCGCATAGCTGGCGCCGACCATCAGCGCGGTTTTCGCTTCTGACCACATATTCTGGGGATGCGCGCGGCGCGGCGCCGTTTCCAGCATCCATTCCATATCGCCGTGCCGGCCTTCCGCGATGAACTGCTGCAATCTCGCGCCGGCTTCCCATGCGCGTGCAGCATCAGCGAATCCGGCGGCGCCGAACCCGTATTCTTTCGCTTTGGCTTTGATCTTATCCTCAACCACGCGTGGCCGCGATGCGCCCTTCCTCAAAATCCTCGTGGCCGTGCGGCTCGGCCGCATTGCCAGGGTCGGGATGTATCAGAATGTCGGCTTGCGGATAAGCAGCGCGGATGCGCTGCTCGGCGGCGACGATAACCTTGTGCGCTTCCAGCAGGGATAGCTTCGCGTTTACCTCGGCGTGGAATTGCACATGGATATAGTTTCCGGACGCACGCGAGCGAAATTCGTGAACCGCGCGAATACCGCCCTCTTCCAATGCGAGGGCCTTGATGCGTGCGCGATCCTCTTCCGGCAGCTCACGATCAAGCAAATGATCGGCTGCTTCCTTCGCGATCTTCGCCGCGCCAAAGGCAAGCCACGCCGCGATGAGAATACCCGCCGCCGCATCCAGCCATGTGAGTTCGAGAAACGCGCCGGCGCCTATGCCGATCATCGCGACGGCGTTTGACGCGAGATCACTCGCGTAATGCGCGCGATCTCCCTTGGTTGCGATCGAGCCCGTCTTTTTCAGCGCGCGTGTCTGCACGTAGATCAACGCGCCCGTCGCGATGATTGATACGACCATAACAGCGAGCCCGCCTTCGCCATTCGCAATCGGATGCGGCGCCATGAAATGCTTCGCCGCCTCGTAAGTAACGAATATGCACGAGGCCCCGACAAAGCCCGCTTGCACGATCCCTGCGAACGCTTCCGCCTTGCCATGCCCAAAACGATGCTTTGAATCGGGCGGCGCAGCAGCGTAGCGCACCGCTAGAAACGTGATAACCGACGCTGCGACGTCCAGCGTGGAATCCGCCAGCGAGGCGAGCAGCGCCACTGATTGCGACTGCCAATAAGCCCAGGCTTTCAACGCAATCAGAAACAGCGCGACAAGCACGGAGAGGCTCGCCACGCGCGAAGTGATTGCGGCGGTCTCTTTCGATGACAGCATTGCAGGCGCGGATTCCATGATCGCATTTTACCGCGATCCGCCGATATTTTCTCGCGAAATGTTCGCGACCGCCTCGCAAGAACAATCATTCGCGCCGCGCGCAAATTGATTGGCCTACTCCGCTGCGACTGCCTCCGGCGGCGTATCCTCCAACGCGTGCTGCAAGCGCGCCAGCATTTCCTTGGGACAAATCTGCACGAATTGATCGCGCGTCAGATCCCAGTTTTTCAGGATATCCGCGCCATGTAGGGAGCCCGTCATCATCACATGCGTTTCAATCGCAGTTTTGAGCACACCCTCCCAATGCGTTGAACCGAGTTTGCGCCATGTGATCGTATCGGGGTTGGCCATCAGGCCGAAGCGGTCTTCCGGATCGAACACGAACGCCATGCCGCCCGTCATGCCGGCGCCGAAATTCTCGCCGACCGGCCCAAGGATGACGGCGAGGCCGCCCGTCATATATTCGCAGCCGTTCGCGCCGCAGCCTTCGATGATGGCGTCCGCACCTGAATTGCGCACGGCGAAACGTTCGCCCGCGAGGCCTGCCGCGTACAGCTTTCCGGCCGTTGCGCCATAGAGGCATGTATTGCCGATGATCGCATTGTAGCGCGCAAGCGCGGCCATCTCTGGCGCGGGGCGCAGGGCGAGCGTGCCGCCCGACAAACCTTTACCGACATAGTCGTTTGAATCGCCGACAACATCGATCGTCACGCCCTGCGAAAGAAATGCGCCGAGCGATTGGCCCGCGGAGCCGCGCAACTGAATGGTGAGGCGATCCTCCGGCAAGGAGCGCATCCCCCATTTGCGCACCACTTCCGACGATGCGCGCGCGCCGATCGCGCGCTGCGTATTGCGCACGGTGTAGTTCAGCTGAATTTTTTCGCCACGCTCGAAGAACGCCGCGCCGTCGCGCAGAATTTGCGTATCGAGCGTTTCGGCAACCTCTACGCGCCCCTCCCGTGTGCAGTAGGGCGGATAAGGGCTATCCACGCGCACAAGCAGCGGATTGAGATCGAGATCGTCCAGATGCTCGGCGCCGCGGCTTACTTGCGCAATTAAATCGGTGCGCCCGATAATTTCGTTGAGCGTGCGGAAGCCGAGCCTCGAGAGAATTTCCCGCACTTCTTCGGCGATGAAGCTCATTAGGTTCACGACCTTATCGGGCGTGCCGGTGAATTTCGCGCGCAGCGCTTCATCTTGCGTGCACACGCCGACGGGGCATGTGTTCGAATGGCATTGACGCACCATGATGCATCCCAACGCCACGAGCGATGCTGTGCCGACGCCAAACTCTTCCGCGCCGAGCATAGCGGCGATGACGATATCCCGCCCCGTGCGGAGGCCGCCATCCGTTCGCAATGTAACGCGGTGGCGCAAATTGTTGAGCATCAGCACTTGATGTGCTTCCGAGAGGCCCATTTCCCACGGTGCGCCAGCGTATTTGATCGAGGTTTGCGGGCTTGCACCCGTGCCGCCGACATGGCCCGCGATGAGGATCGTATCCGCTTTGGCTTTCGCGACGCCCGCCGCGACCGCGCCGATGCCGGATTGCGCGACAAGCTTCACGCAGACTTTCGCATCTGGATTGATCTGCTTCAGATCGTAGATCAGCTGCGCGAGATCCTCGATCGAATAGATATCGTGATGGGGCGGCGGCGAGATCAGCATCACGCCCGGCGTCGAGTGCCGAAGGCGTGCGATCATTTCCGTCACTTTGAAGCCAGGCAATTGCCCGCCCTCACCGGGCTTGGCGCCCTGCGCAACCTTGATCTCCACTTCGCGGCATTGATTGAGATATTCTGCTGTGACGCCGAAGCGGCCAGACGCAATTTGCTTCACGGCGGAGTTTGCATTGTCGCCGTTGGCCAGCGGCTTATAGCGCGCTGGATCTTCACCGCCTTCACCGCTCACACTTTTGGCGCCGATGCGGTTCATTGCGATGTTCAGCGCGCCATGCGCCTCTGGCGCCAGCGCGCCGAGGCTCATGCCGGGCGTGACGAAGCGCTTGCGGATTTCGTTGATGCTTTCCACTTCATGCAGCGAGATGCCTGGGCGGCCTTCCGTGCGTATTTCCAAAAGATCGCGCAGCTGAATCGGTTCGCGCATACGGCGCTGGCGCACGGCGTCGGAGTACACTTTGTACGCCGCGTAATCGCCGCGATCGCAGGCGCTTTGCAGCTGATGGATTTGTGTGGCTTCGAGCGCGTGCTTCTCGCCGCTCGCGCGATAGCGGTAAAGCCCGCCGACAGGGAGCGCGATGACGGCCTCATCATATGCGCGTGCGTTCAGCTCGGCTGCTTCGTAAGCAAGGCCCGCCAGGCCGATGCCGGAGATGCGGCTCGTGAGGCCCGGAAAGAATTCATCCACGAGCGCGCGCGATAGGCCGATCGCTTCGAAATTCATCCCCCCGCGATAAGACGAGATCACCGCGATGCCCATTTTCGAGATGATCTTGAGAAGCCCTGCTTCGATCGCCTTCTTGTAGTTGAGGCACGCGGCTTCAACGGACAGGCCTGCCGTCAATCCACGCGCGGCGCGATCCGCGATGGATTCGAGCGCCATATAAGCATTCACGGTCGTTGCGCCGCAGCCGATCAGCACGGCGAAATAATGCGTATCCATACATTCGCCGGCGCGAACGCTGATCGAACAGAATGAGCGCAAGCCTTTCGCGACGAGATGCGAATGCACGCCGCCGGTGACGAGGATCATCGGACACGCTACGCGGCCCGCGCCCTGCGCTTCATCGGTGAGCACGATATGGGAACGGCCGGACAGCACCGCTTCCTCAGCTTCGCGGCGAACGCGATCGACCGCCGCGCGCAAAGCAGGGCCAGCGTCTTCCGGGAACGCCGGCGCTTCGAATGTGCAATCGATGATCGCGACTTGTTCGCTCAGCGTTTCGATCAGGCGCGCATACATGCCGTTCGTCAGCACAGGGCTTGCGAGCGCGTAGACATTCGCTTGCGTTTCATCCTGCGCGAGAATGTTGCCGAGATTCTTGAACCGCGTCGTCAAGCTCATCACACGATCTTCACGCAGCGGATCGATCGGCGGATTGGTGACTTGCGAGAAGTTTTGCCGGAAATAATGCGAAAGCGGGCGCGTCTGCTCGGATAGCACCGCCAGAGGCGCGTCATCCCCCATTGAACCGATTGCTTCCTTCCCTTCCTCGATCATCGGCGGAAGGATCAGCTCTAATTCTTCCAGCGTGAAGCCCGCCGCGAATTGCCGGCGCAGCAGATCGGCGCGCGTCTCGAACAGGCGCGGCTCCGGTCCTTTCAAAACCGCATCCATATCGATGAGATTGTCGAGCCATTGCTCGTAAGGGTGCGCATCGGCCAAGATGTCGACGATGTCGTCGTGACGGTAGAGTTTGCCTTCGTGCGTATCGACGGCGATCATCTTGCCGCCGCCAATGCGGCCACGCTCGATCACGCGGCGATCATCCAATTGCACGACGCCGGTTTCCGAACCCGCGACCAAGATGCCGTCTGCTGTCAGCGCGTAACGAATGGGCCGCAGACCGTTACGGTCCAATCCAACCACTGCCCAGCGACCATCGAACATGGCAAGCGCAGCGGGGCCATCCCACGGCTCCATCACGGAATTGCAGTATTGATACAGCGCGCGATGCTTTTTGCTGATCGTCGTCGACTTCGCCCAAGCCTCCGGCACGAGCAAAGCTTTCGCCATCGGCGCTGAACGCCCCGCGCGCACCAGCACCTCGAACACGTTGTCGAGTGCAGAAGAATCTGAATGCCCCGGCTGAATGATCGGCTTGACATCCCCCGCATCCGCAGCGCCGAACGCATCGGACGCCATGCGGATTTCGTGGCTCTTCATCCAATTGACGTTACCCTTGATCGTGTTGATCTCGCCGTTATGCGCAAGCATGCGAAATGGCTGCGCAAGACGCCAATGCGGGAACGTATTGGTTGAGTAGCGCTGGTGATAGATCGCGACCGATGAAACGAAGCGCTCGTCCTTCAAGTCCGGATAAAACGCATCAATCTGTTCGGCGAGGAACATGCCTTTGTAGATCAGCGTCTGCGCCGACAGCGAGCAGACGTAGAGCTCTGCGATGTTCGCGCTGAGCGCGCGCTTTTCGATACGGCGGCGGCAGATGAACAGATCGCGATCAACCTCTTCCTCGGCGCGCTTCATCGGATCATGAAACAGAACCTGTTCGATCTCAGGGCGCGTCGCGACCGCCTTATCGCCGATCGTCGTGATATCGACCGGGACTTGTCGCCAGCCATAAAGCATGAAGCCTGCGCGCAGCAGTTCGGACTCAACGATCGTACGCGCCTGTTCCTGCGCGCCGAAATCGGTGCGTGGTAAAAAGATTTGTCCCACGAAGATTGGACCAGAGCGCGGCGTATGCCCCGTGCGCGACACGATCTCGCGAAAGAAATCCTGCGGCGCATCAATCAAAATGCCGGCGCCGTCGCCTGTTTTGCCATCCGCATCCACAGCGCCGCGATGCCAAAGCGATTTCAGCCCTTGGATCGCTAGCGTGACGACGTCGCGGCGCGGCTTACCATCCACCGCCACAATAAGGCCAACGCCGCAGGAATCTTTTTCATCTTCGGCGCGATAGAGACCTTCAGCTTCGAGCTTTGCGCGTTCTCGCCGGTAGCGTTCAATTTCTTCCATGACACTACTCCGCCGCGACGCGCGCCGCTTTCGCGCGCGCCGACAGATCTGCATGAATCGCATCCGCCGCATCGCGGCCTTCGCGGATCGCCCACACGACAAGCGATGCGCCGCGCACGATATCGCCCGCAGCATAAACGCCCGGGAGACTCGTTTGCATTGTTGCGTAATCCACGCTGAGCGTGCCCCAGCGCGACACTTTCAATTCCGGCGTTTCCCAAAGCACCGGCAGTGGCTCCGGTTCAAAACCGAGCGCAGCAATCACCAACTCAGCCGGCGCATCATACTCGCTGCCGGGCGCTTCTTCCGGCGCTTGCCGGCCCGAAGCATCCGGCGCGCCAAGGCGCATGCGCACTGCTTTCACTCCCGCCAATTTGCGCGCGCCAAGCCATGCCTTCGGCGCGGCGAGCCAATCGAACACAACGCCTTCTTCCTCCGCGTTCATCACTTCGCGTTGCGAGCCGGGCATGTTGGCGCGATCGCGGCGATAGAGGCATGTCACGCTTTTCGCGCCTTGGCGCACTGCCGTTCGCACGCAATCCATTGCGGTGTCGCCGCCGCCGATCACGACGACACGTTTTCCTTTGGCGTCGAGCGCGCCGCTTTCGAATTCGGGCACGCTATCGCCAAGGCCGACGCGATTTGCAGCGATGAGATAATCCAGCGCCGCAACCGGACCCTTCGCCTTCTCGGGCAGATCGAGCGCGCGCGCTTTATAAACGCCCGTCGCGATCAGCACCGCATCATGCTTGGCGCGCAGTTCAGCGAAGGAGATGTCCTTGCCGATCTCCGTCGACAGCGTGAACACGACGCCGCCATCCTCAAGCCGCTTCAGACGGCGCGAAACGATTTCTTTTTCCAGCTTGAAGTTGGGGATGCCGTAGGTGAGGAGCCCGCCCGCGCGATCGTGCCGGTCATAGATCGTGACGTCATAGCCCCGCTGACGCAGGCTTTCCGCCGCCGCAAGCCCGCCCGGCCCGGCGCCGATGATTCCCACCGATTGGCCGCGCGGCTTGCCAGCCGCAACCGGCGCCACCCAGCCGTTCTGAAAAGCCGTCTCCGTCAAATAACGCTCGACTGACCCGATCGTGACTGTGCCGTGGCCGGATTGCTCGATAACGCAATTGCCTTCGCAGAGGCGGTCTTGCGGGCAAATCCGCCCGCAGATTTCCGGCATGGAATTTGTTGCAGCCGAAACCTCGTAAGCCTCCTGCAGGCGGCCTTCGGCCGTCAGCTTCAGCCAATCTGGGATATTGTTTTGCAAAGGGCAGTGAGACTGACAGAAGGGCACGCCGCATTGCGAGCAGCGCGACGCCTGCTCCTCGGCCTTGGCCGTGATGTAGTCCCGGTAAATCTCGTGAAAGTCTCCGCGCCGCTCTCTAGCTGCGCGTTTGTCCGGGCCTTTCTGGCCGACCGCGACGAATTTCAACATCCGCTCGGCCATGGGGGCCTCCAAAACATCCGTGGATTAGCGATATGGCGGCTTCATCGCGGTTCGCAAGCATATTTTTCGCATATATGTCAGCATTGCTGATATACATCACTGCTTTTGCCCCTTACCAACGCACGCCATGATCCGAATCAAAGCACAGGAGTGAGTTTTGGACCCGATAGCTCTCTTTAAGGCCGCCATCTTGGGCGTGGTCCAAGGCCTCACTGAATTCCTGCCGGTCTCCTCGACGGCCCATTTGATCATCGGGCAACGGCTGATTGGCTTCGACGATCCGGGCGGCGTCTTCACGGTGATGATCCAGCTTGGCTCGATCCTCGCGGTGATGTGGCTCTACCGGCAGCGGATTTGGGACGTCGTGACCGGCCTGCCGACCAAGCCGGAAGCACGGCGCTTCGCCTTGATGCTGTTCCTCTCCTTCCTGCCGGCGATCGTGGCGGGGATTTTCCTCGCCGACTTCGTGAAAGAGGTTCTCTATGAGAGCCTGATGGTGATTGCCGTCGCTTTCATCATCGGCGGCGTCGCGATGCTGCTGATCGAGCGGTTTCGGCCAACGCCGGTCGTGCAGGACGCAGCCGATACGCCGATCTGGCGCGCGATCGGCGTCGGCGTTTTTCAATGTATCGCGCTGATCCCTGGCGTTTCGCGTTCTGGCGCGACGATTTTCGGCGGGCTCATTCTAGGATTGGACCGGCGCGCGGCGGCGGAGTTTTCGTTCTTCCTCGCTATGCCCACGATGACCGCCGCCTTCATTCATGACGCGATGAAGTTGCAGGACATGCATGTGCCCGCCGAGCGGATCGCCGAAATCGGCGTTGGTTTCGTGATGGCGTTCATCTCCGCGGTGGTGGTGGTGAAGCCATTCTTGGACTTCGTGACGCGCGTTGGCTTTGCACCCTTCGCTTGGTACCGCATCGGTCTTGGCGCGATCATACTCGGAGCGCTATCTCTCAATTTGGTATGAGAGAGCTTTTCACGATCGGCTATGAGCGGGCCTCGCTCGCGGAGGTTATTGATGCGCTCCAAGAGCAGAGGATCGAGCTGCTGATTGATGTGCGGGAATTGCCGAATTCACGGCGCGCGGGATTTTCGCGCCGGCAATTGGAAGCGGGTTTGAGCGAGGCAGGCCTCGCCTATCGTCATCTGAAAGCGCTCGGCACGCCGAAAGCGGGCCGTGACGCCGCCAAGCGCGGCGATACGGAGACAATGGCGCAGATTTTCGAAGCAAAGCTCGCAACGCCGGAAAGTCAGCTCGCGCTGCGCGACGCCGGCGCGTTAGCGCAGGAAAAGCGCGTGTGTTTGCTGTGTCTGGAGCACGATCACACGCATTGCCATCGTGCGATCGTGGCGCACCACATGGCGCCATTCGGGTTTCGTGCGACGCATCTTACGCCGCGCTTCCACGCGGTTTAAGCTGGGTTTTGACGCGTCTGAAACTGGCCGTACGGCCGGAAGCGCCAGAGGTAAGTTGGCACGATGCTCTCGACGGATTCCACTTCCGTGACGCCGAGGTCAGCGAGCGTGCGTGCGCCTTCGCCGACGACGTTGTCTTTCTTCAGGAGCGTCACTTGATCGCCAGTGAGCGGCGCATCCCAGAATGGCAGAAGCCGGAATGACGCATCGAGCAACATGCCCAGCGGCTGCGCCGCGAAGAATGGCAGCGGCAGGAGGAAACGCGGGCGATCGATCTCGCGCGTCACGTACTCAAGAAGTTGTTTGAACGAGTAGACGTTCGGGCCGCCAAGCTCGAACACTTTACCGCGCGCAGATTCCAGATCGAGCGCGTTGGCGATCGCTTCGGCGACATCGCCGACATAGACAGGCTGAAACTTGGTTTTGCCGCCGCCGATCAGCGGCAAGGCCGGCGCGAACTTCGCCATGTCCGCGAAGCGGTTGAAGAAATTGTCTTCGGGTCCAAAGATGATCGAGGGACGCAAAATCGCGGCTGTCGGGATGATGTCGAGTACGGCTTTTTCTGCAGCCGCCTTCGAGCGCGCGTAAGCGGATGCGCTGCGCGCATTGGCGCCGATCGCGGAGACTTGCACGAAGCGCGTGACGCCCGCCGCCTTCGCGGCTTCAGCGATATTTTCGGCGCCTTCACGGTGGACGCCGCCGAAGCTCTGCGCGCCGCCCTCGCCTAAAATGCCGACGCAATTGACGACCCCTGAGGCGCCTTCCATGGCGCGCGCGACGCTGTCAGGAAAGCGCACATTCGCCTGCATGAGCTGGACCTGACCGACATCGCCCGTCACGCGCAATTCGTGACCGAGATGCGGGCGGCGCATCGGCACGCGCACACGCTTGCCGCGTTTCACCAGCGCACGCACGACCTGCTTACCCAGAAAGCCTGAGCCGCCGAAAACGACGATCAAATCGCCCTTCATATTCACTCCGAATGCTGAGCGATCCGTATGGCGCGGTGCGGGAAATTTGGCAATTCCGGGGCGTTTTACGCGGCAGCTCGCTGCACCTGAGCCGGAACACCGCTTTTTCTGAGCGGTTTATTCAGCCGACGCACAGCTTGGGTCTGTTTCAATGCACCCCAGGTTGGCCCCTGATTTTCAACCAAACGGGATGAATGTGATGAAAAAATTTCTTCTTCTAGCTGCCGCCGGCGCCACGCTGGCGTTGACCGCTCCCGCCGCTTCCGCGGCGCCCGGCTGGCAGCCGATCAATCAGCGTCAAGCCAATATCGAATTCCGCATCGATCAAGGCGTTCGCACCGGCGATCTGACACGATCGGAAGCGCGCCGCTTGCGCAGCGAGTTTAACGATCTTGAGCGTCTCGAAACGCGCTATCGCAGCGGCGGCTTGAACGGCTGGGAGCGTAACGACCTTGATCGTCGCTTCGATGCGCTCTCCCGTCAAGTGCGCTTCGAACGTCATGATCGGCAAGATCGCGGGGACAATTGGCAGACCATCAACCAGCGTCAGCGCAATCTCGACGCGCGGATTGATGCAGGCGTGAGAAGCGGTGATATTTCCCGCCGCGAAGCGACCCGCTTGCGCCGCGAGTTCAACCAACTCGCCTCGCTTGAAGTGAGCTATCGCCGTTCGGGCGGCGGGTTGTCGTTCGCAGAGCGAACGGACCTTGATCGCCGTTTCGATGTGCTGTCAGCTCAAATCCGTCACGAGCGAAATGACCGCGACAATCGCCGCGGCTAACGAAAATAGCTTTTGAATATTGGCCGCCGGTGGAAACACCGGCGGCTTCTCATTTGATCGCACTCGTTTGATCGCAGGCGTTTCTTTAAAATACCTAAAGTCCACGCCTTGATTGACTTATAGGAGGTGATCCGAATCCCGAAAAACTCACCCAATA
>JBEVOS010000221.1:0-7675 GCA_040507435.1 Caulobacterales bacterium
TGATAGAGGAGGTAGGATTTACGTTCACCGACGCCCGGGTAATCGAACATCATGCTTTGTTCGAGCGGCTCGGTTTCAATCCACTGCCCAGAGCGCCAATACCGGCCTTTCGCGGTGATCTCGCGAATATTGATTTCCGGATTGAAGTTGGTTGCAAACGCGTGGCCATGGCTGCCGCCGTTGCAATCGAGAATGTCGATCGTTTCGATTTCATCGAACAGATGTTTTTGCGCGTAGGCGCAGAATACGTTCGTCACGCCCGGATCGAAGCCGGAGCCCAGCAGCGCCATTCGGCCGGCTTTTTTGTATTCTTCCTGAAACGCCCATTGATGGCGATACTCAAACTTCGCGTAGCCGGGTGCTTCATAATTGGCCGTATCGAGATAATCGACGCCAGCTTCCAGGCAGGCCTGCATCAGCGTCAAATCTTGATAGGGTAAGGCGACGTGTACAAGGAGTTCGGGCTTGTAGTCTCTGAGCAACGCGACGGTTTCGGCGACATTGTCAGCGTCGACTTTCGCGGTTTCGAGCTTGCGGCCCTGCAGTTCCAGTACGCCTTTGGCGACTTCATCGACCCGCGCTTTTGTGCGGCTTGCCAGCAAGATATCGCCGAAGATTTCTGGGCGCTGGGCCAGCTTGTGCGCGACGACATTGCCGACGCCGCCTGCGCCGATGACCAAGACTTTGTGCATTGCAAACTCCTTGGCGGCACCGTGTGCAGATTGAATGCAACGAATGCAACCGTGTTCGGCGCGCCCAGCGCCGATAGATCAATACCGTTGAAACCCTCAGCATGCGCTGAGGGTTCGTGATGCTTTGCGTGATTGGGAGGCTCGTTCGGCTTCAGCCAAGGCCAAAGCCGAACGGATGGCTTAGCGGAGCTTCGTTGGCTCAGCGATTGCCGGCGTTTCGGCCTCTTCGCCATAGAGCGAGGCCATTGGCGCATCAGCGGCGACAACGGTTTCAGCGACGCCGAAGCCGTTGAAATTCGTCGCCAAGGCCGCGCCATATGCGCCCGTCATGCCGATTTCGATGTAATCGCCTTCGCGCACATCGGCCGGCAGGAAGAACGGGCCTTTCATATAGTCGATGCTGTCGCAAGTCGGCCCATAGAGTTCGAAAGCGCGCAGCTTGCCGGAGGCTTCGCCGTCACGCACGAGGCGCATCGGGAATTTCACGCCCACATGCGCGGCGTCGAACAGGGCGCCATAGGCGCCGTCATTGATGTAGAGCTGATCGCCCTTGCGCAGCTCGACTTTGACGAGGTGGCTGCCGCCTTCCGCGACAAGCGCACGGCCCGGCTCACACCAGAGTTCAGCGTTTTCGAGGACAGGCATGTCTTCGAATGCAGCCGAGATTTCGTCGATATAGGCTTGCAGCGGCGGCGGGGCGCCGTCGTCGTAGATCGAAGGGAAGCCGCCGCCAACATCGACGATGTCCACGGTGACGCCGGCTTTGCGGATCAGATCGCTCGCGACGCGCATCGCGACGCCATAGGCTTCCGGGCGCATGCATTGCGAGCCGACGTGGAACGACACGCCGAGTTCGGCTGCATAGCCGCGCGCCGCGCGCAGCAGCGCGATCGCTTCCGCGCCTTCGGCGCCGAATTTCTTATCGAGCTTGTGCTTGGCATAGCCGCTCGGCACCGCCAGGCGGATAACAAGGTTGAGATCCGTCGCGCCGTTGGTTTCCTCGATGATTTTGTCGAGTTCTGCGAGCGTATCGAGCGAGAACGCACGCACGCCATAATTTGCATAGGCGCGGCGGATCGCCGGGCGGCTCTTCACCGGATGCATGAAGGCTAGCTTCGCTTCGGGGAAGCGCTCCGCCACGAGGCGCACTTCGGCTTCCGAAGCGACGTCAAAGCCGCGCACGCCCGCTTCCCACAGCGCATCAAGCGCCCATGCGGAAGGGTTCGCCTTCACGGCGTAGTACACGTCCCCCGGGAATCGGGAGAGAAAGAATTGTGCTGCAACTGCGACCTGATGCGGACGCGCAATCACGACCGGATCTTCCGGCGCGACTTCGCGAACCAGCTCAAGGCTCGAAAGGACATGGTCCATCCGGCGTACCCCAAACCAGTGCTGATCGGTGCGATAGCCCCGCATCAGCGATTAACCCAGGCCGGCGTTAGTCGGACATGCTAAATGTCAGGTCCGCCCTTGGGAGCTTACGCCGAAGGATCGATCTGCAGAGCTACTGCTCCCGATTGCGATCCCTCGTGGTGGCCTGGGCCGAGGGGGCGTTAGTGGACGCTGTTTCCAGGTCCGCCGGTAGCAGGGGAAATAGTGGAAGGGGGGGCGCCTGTAAAGAGAGCAAATGAGATTTTTTCCATAAGCTCCAAGGCGATAAATTAACCATAGTCCAGTTAATGCACAGGCTGCCCATTGTGCGCCGGCAAAACACGCTCCGGCATTAGCGGATTTCGCACCGCCTTAAGGCCTATGGCGCCCGCGCAACGTCGCGAAACTGTCGTCAAATCGTAGACGAAACGTCGCTCAACTTTCGCTGTCCCGTCACGGCGCGCCGTTAATGGCTCCCCCGTCAGCCTAATTTCTGACGAAAGGTTTCCGGGGGCCCAAGATGGGAAAAAATAAATTGCTAGGCGTCGCGGCTGCGGCGCTGGCGACAGTTTCGGCTGGTGCGATCATCGCGCAAGACGCCAACGCACAAGCGACCACGAGTTGGTCCGGCGCGCCGCGTACGCGTGAAGAAGACCGCGAGTTCAAGGTTAACGGCCGTATGCAGTACGACGTGTTTTCGGTCGACCGCGACATCGCCGGCACGCAGAACGATTCCAGCTGGTCTGGCTCTTACATGCGCCGCGCGTTCATCGGCGTTGAAGGCCGCTTCACTGAGAATTGGCGCTACAATGTGAAATTCGACCTCGCGCCGAGCGCTGCAGATAGCGGTTCGGAAGTGAAGCTCGACGACGCGTTCCTCGAATATGCGGGCAAGAATTTCTCGATCTTCGTCGGCCAGAACAATGCGATCTCGCATATGGAAGATCGCACGTCATCGAACTACACGCCGTTCAACGAGCGCTCGATGATGAACCAAATTTCGGGCTACACGAAGACATTCGGCGTCGCCTTCCTGACGAATGGCGGCAATTGGTCGGCTGGCGTCGGCGTTGTCACCGACTCGCTCAACGATCAGCAAAACGCGATCAACACGCCGGCGTCTCCCGCCGGTTTTGCGGCTCAGCAGGGCAGCGCAGAGCGCACCGGCGTTGTGGCGCGCGGCACCTGGGCGCCTATCTATTCGCGTACGCCGGATGGCACGACGGTGCTGCACCTGGGCGTCTCCGCGCGTCATCGCGATGACGGCACAAATCCCTACGGCGCGTATTCTGCGCGCGCGAACCAAAACTCGCTGAGCAATGTCTCGGCAGCTTTGAGCAGCGGCGGCTCGTATCGCAGCGACGATACGTACGGCGCGGAAGCGGCGTTCCAGTGGAACGCGTTTGGCGTTGAAGCCGAGTACATGCAAATCGAAGCGACCCAAGCGTTTGCTGGCGCCGCTGGAGGCGTTCCGTCCGAGCGCGATCTGTCCGCTGGCTACGTCGATATCTTCTGGTCGCCGACGGGTGAAAGCCGCAACTATTCAGCGTCTGACGGTTCGTGGGGCCGTATCTCCCCGCGCCGCACGCTCGGTTCGGACGGCGGCATCGGCCACATCATGCTTTCGGCGCGCTATGAGTGGTTGACGGCTGATGATCTTGCTTTCGGCGCAAACCGCGGCGAAACGACCGGCTATCTCGCTGGCGTCACCTGGGCGCCGATCGGCTACGTGAAGTTCCAACTGAATTACGGTCAGTATGAAACCGACCTTACGGCGGGCACGGACTTCGAAGACCAAACGATGTCGCTGCGTACGCAGTTCGACTTCTAAACCGCTTACCGCCGCGCCGATGAGCTTCGGCGCGGCGGGTTACGCATGAAACGCAGGGGCGATAGATTAGCCCAATGAGGAGCATACTCATGTTTGCAACCAAGACACGACGCGCTTTCGCGCGCACGGTCGCAGCTCTCGCGCTCTTCGCGAGCGTTGGCGCAGCCGCTGCAACGGCTGAGCAAATCACCGGCGCCGGGGCTACGTTCCCCGCGCCGATCTATACGCGCTGGGCGGAGCAATATGCTGCGCAAGGCGGCGACACGCTCAACTATCAAGGTGTCGGTTCGGGCGCTGGCGTCACGCAGATCATCAACCGCACGGTTGATTTCGGCGCGTCGGACACGGCGGTCGCGCCAGAGCGTCTGGCCAGCCAGCGCCTTCTGCAATTCCCGGCGATCATCGGCGGCGTCGTCGTCGCGGTGAACATTCCTGGCGTCGACGGCAACACGCTGAAGCTCACGGGCCCGGTGATCGCCGATATCTATCTCGGGCGCATCCGTATGTGGAACGCGCCGCAGATTCGCCGCCTGAACCCCGGCATGAACCTCCCGGCGCTCGCGATCGCGCCAGCCTACCGC
Organism: Caulobacterales bacterium; assembly: GCA_040507435.1. GTDB lineage: Bacteria > Pseudomonadota > Alphaproteobacteria > Caulobacterales > Aquidulcibacteraceae > JBEVOS01. Next base: position 4,476 of record JBEVOS010000221.1, read on the forward strand.
GCTGACAGCTCGGGCACGACGAACATCTTCACGACGTATCTCGCTTCGGTGAGCTTGCCGTTCCAAACGACCATCGGCGCGGGCAATTCCGTTTCGTGGCGTGCAGGCATCGGCGCGCCGGGCAATGCCGGCGTTGCGGGCGCGGTGCGCAATACGCGCGGCGCGATCGGCTACGTCGAATACGCCTATGCGACCGAAAACAACATGCAGGTCGCGACGCTGCAAAATCGTAACGGCCAATGGGTCCGCCCGGGCACGCAAGCGTTCGCCGCCGCCGCCGCTGGCGCTAATTGGGCGAACGCGCCGAACATGGCCGTCAGCATGATCAACACGGCGGGCGCGGCGAATTGGCCGATCGTCGGACCGTCCTACATTCTGATCCCGAAAAATCCGAATGATCCGGAAGCTGCGCGCCGCGTGCTCGCGTTCTTCGATTGGGCGTTCAACAACGGCCAAGCCGCCGCTGACCAGCTCCACTACATCACGCTGCCGGCCAACGTGAAGACGATGATCCGCCAGCGCTGGAGCCAAGTCCAAGCCAACGGCCAGCCGGTTTACTCGGGCCGCCGTTAAAGGTTATGGGGCGGCTCCTTAGGGGGCGCCCCATTTTCTATCGCTCCGATTTTTGCTCGACTCCTCGCGGGGTCGTTTTTCTTGAGCGCTCCTATGTCTGTCGCTAGTGAAGCTTCCATGCACAAACCGATCGAAGGCTCAGCTAAGTTTCAGCTCGGCGAATTCCTATTCAAGGGCGTGCTATTTACCGCCGCGACGATCGTCATCGTGACGTTGGTCGCAATCTTGTTGATCCTATTCTCGGCGGGCAAAGGCGCGTTCGAGCATTTCGGACCAGCCTTCATCTGGCTCAATCAATGGGATCCGGTGCGCGATCTCTACGGCGCGCTGCCTGCGATCGTCGGCACAATCGCCACATCTCTGATCGCCATTCTCATCGCCTGGCCGATCGGGTTCGGCATTGCGTATTTCTTGACTGAGACGTGCCCGCGCGTATTGCGGCAGCCGCTCGGCATTGCGGTTGAGCTGCTCGCCGCCATTCCGTCAATCGTTTACGGCATGTGGGGCTTCTTTGTGCTCGCGCCGGTGCTCTCAACGACTGTTCAGCCGTGGTTGACGGAAGCGACGATGTGGATCCCGCCCATCGGTTATGACTTCTTCTGGTTCCAGGGCGCGCCGATCGGTGTTGGCTTGTTCACCGCTGGCGTGGTGCTCGCGATCATGATCTTGCCGTTCATCGCGGCGTCTTCGCGCGATGTGCTGCTCACGACGCCGCAATTGCTGAAAGACGGCGGTTACGCGATGGGATCGACACGGTGGGAAGTGCTCACCAATATCGTCATTCCCGCCGTGCGAGGCTCGCTGTTCGGCGCAGTGTTCCTGGGGCTCGGGCGCGCGCTTGGCGAAACCATGGCGATCACATTCGTGATCGGCAACGCCAACCGTCTGCCTGACAGTTTCTTTGCACCATCCGCTTCGATCGCTTCGATTGTTGCAAACGAATTTCCGGATGCGGATCAGGGCTCGCTCAAACTTGCAGCCTTGTTCGCACTCGGTTTCATTCTCTTCCTCGTTTCCTTCTTCGTTCTCGCGATCGCGCGGCTTCTGCTGCGCCAGGAGCGCATGGCATGAGCATCGCCGCACTTAATCCCGCAAACCATTTGCGCCGCCGTATTGGCGATTTTGTCATGGCCATCGTCTGCACGGCGGCGGCATTGATCGGCCTCGTCTTTCTCGCCTGGATTCTTTGGACGTTGATCCAAAGGGGCACGGCTGGCCTTGGTCTGCATGTATTCACGGAACAGATGAAGACGCCAGGTCAGGGCGGCGGTCTCGCCAACGCCATCGTCGGCAGCCTTATTCAGGTCGGCATCGGCACGCTGATTGGCGCGCCGCTTGGCATGGCGGTCGGCATCTATCTTTCGGAAGTGGGGCATAAGGGCAAATTCGCATCGCTCGTCCGCTTCGTGAACGATATTCTCTTGAGCGCGCCATCGATCCTCGTGGGTTTGTTCATCTATCAAATCATCGTTGTGCCGATGCGCGGGTTTTCCGCCATTGCAGGCGGCATCGCGCTTGCGCTGTTGGCCATGCCGGTTATCGCGCGCGTTACCGAAGATATTCTCAAGCTTGTGCCCGACGCTTACCGTGAAGGTTCGATGGCGCTCGGGGCGCGCGACTCGACGACTGTCACGCGTGTTGTGGTTCCGGCGGCGTTCGGCGGAATTCTAACCGGCATTCTGCTCGCCGTTGCGCGCATTTCCGGTGAGACCGCGCCGCTCATCTTCACGTCATTCGGCAATTTCAACTGGTCCGACAGCATTTTCAGCGGGCCGATGGCGAGCTTGCCGATCGCGATCTACCGCCTTGCGTCGAGCCCTTATCCGGAATGGGTGGATTTGGCGTGGGCCGGCGCGCTCATCATCACGTTCGGCGTGCTCGCGCTGAATATCGCAAGCCGTGTATCACTCGCGCTCGCAACGCGCGGTCGCAAATAGAATCACGGTCCTCCCTATGACTTGCATGGCCCTGGCGCAACCTGGGGCCATTTTGTTTTGGGCTAGACGCTCATCGCCGGTGTTTTGCGTTTGCGGCGGAGCGCGCGCAGGCGGCGCCAGAAGCGTTCTTTCTTCGGCTTCGGCAGCGGTTCGAGGTTGCGCCGGAATTCTTCCGCGCAGGCGCGCCATGAGAATTTCTCGGCGTAAGCGCGCGTCACGCCGCGATCGCATTTCAGCGCTTCGAGACATGCGATTTTGAGATCGTCATTGATCGCGCCGGCGCCGGAGCCTGGGATCAAATCTTTCGGCCCAGGCGCTACAAAACCCGCGACGGGCGTTCCGGCGGCCATCGCTTCGAGAATTACGAGGCCGAACGTGTCGGTGAAGCTCGGAAACACGAAGACGTCCGCGTCGGCATAATATTGGCCAAGCTCGTCGCCAAATTTTGAACCGGGGAACACGGCTTCTGGATATTTCTCGATCAGTTCGGCGCGGGCAGGGCCATCGCCCACAACGACTTTCGTACCCGGCAGATCAAGATCGAGAAACGCTTCGATATTTTTCTCGACGGAGACGCGACCAACATACGCGAAGACCGGACGCTGCAAATCTTTGTAGACGCCGTTCTCCACGTCGCGCTTTGCTGGATTGAATTGTTCGGTATCGACGCCGCGGCTCCACGCCGTCACG
>JBEVOS010000009.1:0-8914 GCA_040507435.1 Caulobacterales bacterium
AATCTTCAATATCGTAATCGGGTGCATTGTCGGCGACATCGAAAATATTGAAGGCGTGCGCTTCAACGCCGGCTTGCGCGAGCGCGGTTCCTTTCATCCGCACGCTGACGCGCAACGCTTCCGCCGAGATGCGATGCGCGCGTCCGTCGCGCACGCCGTCGATGACTTCTGGAAATGTCGCGATGACATGCGAAGGATTTGTCGGATTGACGTGGATCAGAAAGTTCGGCGTCGCCGCCCGCCACGATCCGCCCGGCGCTTGATAGGATGCGCCGGAAATATCGAGCGCCAATTGCAACGGATAACCGCGCGTTTTGACCTCGCCGATTGAAATCTCCGCGCCTTGAGCGCGTTGTGCGGCGATCACGGCGTCGAATTGCGTGCGCACCGCATGCGCGAGCGCAAACCAATAGATCGTCCAGGCGAGCAGAAGCGCCGCAAAGATCGCCCACGGTATGATAAGCCCAAGGCGGCGATGGCGCGGCTTCGGCGCGGTTTCAGAATCGCTCATGCGTTAGACAGTTTCGCGCGCGGGTAGAGCAATACCGGCGAGCTGATTGCTGGCCGTTTCGATCCGGCTTTCCAATTCGCGCATGAACGCCGCGCGCGGCATGCCGGGCGGGATCGGTTCGAGAAACTTGATCGTCGCAATGCCGGGCTCCGGCACAAAACCGCTGGTGCGCCAGATCAGGCCCGTGCTCACCGCGACCGGCACGCATGGTGCGCCAAGATCGCGATAAAGCGCAGCGACCCCCGGCTTGTAATCGGGCTTCGCGCCGATTTCTTGCCGCGTGCCTTCCGGAAAGATGATCACGGGCCGATCGTCATTCATGCGCGCGCGCGCCTCGCGCAGCATCGCCTTTAGCGCGGCGGCATGGCCCTCCCGGTCAATGGCGATCATGCCCGCGCGTTTAGCGAAATATCCGTAGAGCGGCAGATTGAGCAGCTCTCTTTTCAGAATGATCGCGGGGCGGGCAAACGCGATGAACGGCGTCACCGTGTCGAGCATGGCTTGGTGTTTCGATGCGATAAGCACCGGGCCTTTAGGAACATTCTCCAAGCCCTCAATGCGCACATCGGCGCCGCAGATATGCTTTAGACCCCACAGCAGCGCGCGCGCCCAGACGCGCGGCCCCGCGAGCGCTGCATCGCGCGATAGAATGGCCGCCGGCAAATACCAAAAGCCGACAATCGCCATCGTCACGAAGAAGTAGGCCGTAAAAACCAAACCGCGCAGCGTCTTCATGCGGATTTCTTTTCCACGTCTTCGCTGGCGTCGATCAGCAGCTCACGCGTGCGGATCATGAGATATTTCAAATACTCGCCCCCGATCAGCGACGCGGCTTTGAGATCGCTGCGCCATGCATCCTGCGCCCAGCGAGTCTCGATCGGATAGGGGATGATCTCCGCTTCCGGCAAAGCGAGGCGCAATTCGGCGTAAGAACGCGGCATATGGTAATCGTCCGTCACCAAGATCAGCTTCCGAAACCCATTCCGCCGCGCCCACACAGCCGTTTCTGACGCATTGCCAAGCGTGTCTTCCGCGGCGCGGCCGAGATCGACGCAGCATTGCGCGAGATCATCCGGCGCGTGGAGCACGGCGAACAATTCATTGTCTTTTACGTCGGGATTGACGCCGGAGATCAGTAGCCGCCGTCCGCGTCCCTGTTCGAGCAGATGCAGGCCCGTCGAGAGCCGGTCCGTCGATCCGCCGGTCAGCGCGACGATGCCGTCCACGTCAGGCGCGGGATCGGGCGCATGCGCCTCCCGAACGCCGTGCGAAAATGCGAGAAAGCCCAGCACGAATGCGAGGATGGCCACGGTGATCGCGCCAAGGAAAGCGCCCTTAAGCCAGCTCATCCGAACCTCGACGCGCGCGCATAGAGCGCTTCCGACGCGAGCCGGGCGCCAAGCCCCGCCGCGAACGCCGCCGCGAAGGGGGCTGCGATCAGCGGCGCGATATCGCCAGCGGTGAGCGAAGTCAGCACACTGCTCTGCGGCACATCGGGAAAGGCGAACCCTGCGAAAAAGAATCCGGCGGCGCCCGCAGCCGCCGCGCCGATCGCGCCAGCCAGAAACGCTGCGGCCCCCGCCTCATCTGAAAGCTTAAGGCCGGCGTCACTGCGCGGCGCGCCAAGATCGGCGAGCACAGTAACGAGATCGCGCCGCCGCATCGCGAGCGAACGCGCCGCCATTAATACGATAAGCGCCATCACGGCGCTGAGCGCGCCTGCGCCCAGATAAGATGTGCTCCGCAGCCGCGCCGCATCCGCCACGCGTCCGTCATCCGCCGGCGGCCCAATCGCTTCAGCGGTCACCCCGACATCCGCAAGCCCAGCCACAATTTCACGCTCGCTGCGCGCGCTTGCCGGCGCGTCGTCCGCGAGCGTCACCTCGATCAAACGGAGCGGGGGAAGATCATCTTGGTTCACCGCCGCGCCGGCCCATGTCCGCAGCAATTCAGCCGCCCGCCCGGCGGACATGACCTGCGCCTGCGCGATGTCTGTCATGCCGATGAGGGCTGTGGCCGCGCGGTTCATGCCGTCCTCGCCTTCAGGCGCAATGACGCGCACGATCATATAGCCCTCGCGGTCACGCAAAACGCCGGAGGTTGCGCGGTCGACTGCCCGCGCGCCGAGGCAAGCGAGCGCCGCAGTGAAACACGCGACGACCATTGTCCAAAATAATGTGCGGTCCGCTCCTGGTCGCATTACTCGGCGGCCTCCGCGCTCTCGTCATCGTCCTCACGCCGCAACCGCCCAAGCTCGAGCCGCCAATGCGCTGCGCGTACGCTCGCGCCGATCGAATCATCCTGTGACGTAATAACCACGGCAGCGCCCACCCGGCGCAACTCCGCCAAAAGGCGCACGACGCGGGCGGCTTGATCCGCGGCGAGGCCCGATGTCGGCGCGTCCGCGATCAGCAGATCGGGCTTGGACGCCAACGCGCGCGCAATCGCAGTGCGCCGCCGTTCGACGGCCGATAGCCGCCACGCGGGCTCGCCGGCTGCGCTGTTGAGGCCGGCATACTGAACCAGCGCGCGCACATCTTCCGCATAGTCTTCAACCTTGCGCCCGGCGAGTTTGAGGGGCAGGGCGATATTGTCGAACGCGGTCCAATGCTCAACAAAAACAGGATCTTCCGCGACGTACCCGATGCGCTTTTTTAGCCGCGCGCGCGTTGCGCCGTTCAAGTTCGCGGGATCGGCGCCGAGGATGAGCGCCCGCCCGCCACGCGGCGTAAGCGCGAGACGCAAGAGGTGGGCGAAGCTCGTTTTGCCAGCGCCTGTGCCGCCCGTGACGAGTGCGACTTCACCGGCGCGCGCCTCGAAATCGAGACCATGCAGAACATAGCCCTGGCCATAGCCAGCGCTGACGCCGGCCATGCGGACAATCGCCCTTTTTGGCGATTCATTAACGGCTTCGGGCGCAGGCATGAATGGACAACCGCAACAGAATCAAAGCACCAGGTGCAGAAGCCCTAATTGCAACCAACAAATTGTTATCATGATCCTCACCTGCACGTCTTGCTCTACACGCTATTATGCAGATGACGGCGCTATTGGTGCCGCCGGACGTACCGTCAGGTGCGCGGCTTGTGGGCATGAATGGTTCGCTGAGCCGCAACTGACCCTTTCACAAAAAGCGAAGACGGAGCCGCTAACGCGTGAGCGGGTCGAGCGTATGCGCCGCGCGGCCGCCTCGCCAGGCCCTGCGCCTTCGGCGGCTGCGCGTTATCGCCAGCAGCAAGCGGATCGGATGCGCCGTGAGCGCGCCCGTGTGGCGCTGGTCGCTTGGGGCGCCACGGGCGCAGCTTTGGCCGCTTCGGTCGGCGGCGCTGTGATGTTCCGTCAGGACGTCGCTGAGATTTGGCCGCGTTCTGCAAGCGCCTTTGCGGCGGTTGGCTTGGACGTGAACGTCTACGGCCTTGAGTTCAATGATCTCGCAGTCGAGCGCGCCTTTGAAGGCGCGACGCCCGTGCTCCTGGTGAGCGGCGAAATTCGCAATATCGGCCACGGCGATAAGGAAGCGCCGCCGGTCCGCATTACGCTGCGCGATGGCCATTCGAACGAATTGTTCGAGATTATCCAAACCGTCGATGCGCATGCGATTGCATCCGGCGGATCGACGCCGTTCCAAATCCGTGTCGAAAATCCTCCGGCGGAAGCCGTCGATCTCGAAACCTCGTTCGCCACGCACGAGGAAGCGGTTGCATTTGCGTCGCACACTCCAGCCCGCCCGCATGTGCAGCCTGCATCCTTACACGATGCCGATCCGGCGTCGCTTGAGCAGCCTTTGGTGCTCGGCGAACCGGAAGAGGTCCATGACGACGTCGAATCAATCTCGTCGAACGACGCGCTCGGCCTTCGCGGCCCCGTCGATGGGCTCGCGCCGCGTTTTGCAACGGATACGCTGACGCGCGGCGGCTAACCCCGCTAAGTTCGCCGGATGAACGGCGATAATCTCCGCGTCCTTTATGACGAAGCCGCCATAGCGCGGCGCGTCGAGGAATTGGCGGAAGAACTTTCTAAGCAGGTGGACAGCGCGTGGACGCTGGTGTCGCTGATGCAAGGCGCGATGCCGTTCACGACTGACCTGATGCGCGCGCTCGCAATGCGCGGCGTGCATCCGTTGCTGAATTGTTTGTGGCTCGAAAGCTATCGCGATGCGCGCGCCTCGTCGGGGCAGGTGGTGGTGCGCGCCGATATCTCGCGCCCGATCGACGGCATGCCCGCGCTCATCATTGATGACGTGTTCGATAGCGGCCGCACGATCGCCTATGCGCGCGCCCACCTCATCGCGAAAGGCGCATCGCATGCGATCGCCTGCGCCTTCATACGCAAGCCCGCCGCGATGAATGAGCCGATTGAATATGTCGGCTTCGACGCGCCGGACGAATTCCTCGTCGGCTATGGCATGGACGTTTCAGGCCGTTATCGCGGCTTTCCTTTCGTGGGCGTCGCGGAGACGCCTTAGAGCATCTGCCCGCCATCGACGCGCAGAACGATGCCAGTCACGTAGGAAGCACGCGGCGAGCAAAGCCACACGGCCGCTTCCGCCTGCTCTTCTGGGCGCCCAAGCCGCTTCATGGGATTGTTCGCGGAGGCCGCTTCTTCAGTCGTGCCAAGATCTTTGAGTGACCCAAGGAACATCGGCGTTGCGGTGGCCCCCGGCGCTAGCACGTTGGCCCGAATATTCTCAATCGCGAAGTCTTTCGCGACCGATTGTGTAATGCCCACAATGCCGTGCTTGAACGCCGTGAATGCGGCCATACGCGGCACGACGCGAAACACCGCCGCCGTCGCCGTATTCACGATCGCGCCGCCTTCGCCAGAAAGCCGCATAGCGGGGATCTGATATTTCATGCTCAACCAGATCGTCCGCAGATCGATATTGGCGATGTAGTTCCACTCTTCCTCTGTGGTCTCGACCGCGTCTTTGAAGTGACCGGGATGGCCGACATTGTTGAGCGCCGCATCGAGCCGCCCAAATTGCTGAACCGTTGCCGTGACCATGCCTTCGATTTCGTCGCGCTTGGTCACGTCTGCTTTGACGAACAGCGCTTTGACGCCGGCTTTCTCGACAAGATGCGCGGTTTCTTCGCCGCCGGTGACTGAGATATCCGCGACGACGACATTGGCGCCTTCGCGCGCGAACGTGAGCGCCGTCGATCGGCCAATCCCGCTTGCGCCGCCCGCCACCAGCGCGACTTTCCCCGGCATGCTCGCCACCATCGTTCGCTCCCGTTCTTATGACGCGCGTCGCGCCAGCTGCGTTTTACATACAGCTATTTTGCAGGCGATAACTCTCACGCCCAATCTGGAATTTTCTCCAGCGCCATCTGCGCGTCGATATCGAACGGGCGTCGGACGATCTCAAACTTGCCGCCGCGCACCAGTACCTCAGGAACCAGCGTGCGTGAGTTGTAGGTCGAGGACATCACCGCGCCGTACGCGCCTGCCGTCAGGAATGCGACGAGATCGCCGGGCGCGAGCGGCGTCAGCGCGCGATCCTTCGCGAAAGTGTCGCCCGTTTCGCAAATCGGGCCGACAATATCGAACGGCTTGCGCGGCGCGTTCGCCGCCGGCGCACGAACAGGTTTCATATCGTGATAGGCTTCATACATCGCCGGGCGGATGAGATCATTCATCGCCGCATCAACAACGAGCATGCGCCGCTCGGGCCGCTCCTGCATCCGGATTACGCGCGTCAGCAACACGCCCGCATTGCCGGAAATCAAGCGCCCCGGTTCGAACGCGAGCTTAACATCCATGCCTTCGAACACACGCTTCACCATCGCGCCATATTCTGCCGGGGAGGGCGGCTCGGCCTCGTGGAAATACGGCACGCCCAATCCCCCGCCGAGATCGAGTTGCGTGAGCGGGAGACCTTGCCTGCGTAATGTTTCCGCAAGTTTGCGCAGTTTCGTGAACGCGGCTTCAAGCGGGCCGAGATCCTTGATCTGGCTGCCGATGTGAATCGCAAGGCCCTTGATGTCGAGATGTTTGTGCGCTGCCGCGCGCGCATAAAGCTGCATCGCTTCTTCAAGCGAGACGCCGAACTTATCCTCGCTTTTTCCGGTGGCGATTTTCGCGTGCCCGCCTGCGCCAATGTTGGGATTGACGCGGATCGCGATGCCGGGCCGCGCATTCAAACGCGCCGCAACATCTTCCAACATGCCGAGCTCTGCACTGCTTTCAACATTGATCTGATGAATGCCGGTCTCGATCGCGAAAGCGAGTTCATCTTCGGTTTTGCCGACGCCGGAGAAAATGATTTTGTCTGGCGTTGCGCCTGCTTTAAGCGCGCGTTTGATCTCACCCGCGCTCACCGTGTCCATGCCAGCGCCTGCGCGCGCGAGCGTGGCGAGCACGGCGATGTTGGAATTGGCTTTTACGGCAAACGCGATCAGCACGTCGCGTGGCGCAAGCGCATCGCGAAACACTTGCACGTGCCGCTCAAGCGTTGCCGTCGAATAGACATACGCAGGCGTGCCCACCCGCGCCGCGATGTCTTCAAGCGAGACATCCTCGCAATGAAGTACGCCGCCTTTATCGACGAAATGATCCATTAATTCGCCGGAACAGGGATCGACGTGCCCGCGCCGCCGACGCCGGGCGTCTGTTCAGCGCGCCGCTCATTCTCGCGTTGTTGCTGTGTGACCGCTTCTTGCTCAGCGCGTTCGGCCTGGCCGCCCATCGGCGGTGGGCGCTCAAGGCTGCCTTGCAAGCCGCAGCCCGCAAGCAACGACAACGCAGCGGCGGCGAGGATCAAACGCTTCATGCCAATAGCTCCTTCCAGCGCGCGATCTGCTCGCGCACGCGCGCAGGCGCGGTCCCGCCATAGCTAACACGGGCGGCGACCGATTTCTCCACCGTGAGCACAGCACGCGTATCTTCCGTGATCCGTGGCTCAATCGCCTGAAAGTCACCGAGCGGCAGATTGGCGAGTTCCGCGATGCCCAATTCTTCTGCGCGCTTCACGATCGCGCCTGTGACGTGGTGGGCCTCGCGGAACGGCATGGCGAGTTCCATCACCAGCCAATCGGCAAGATCGGTAGCGGTGGAATAGCCGCGCGCCGCCGCGTCGCGCATCGCATCGCGATTGAACGTGATCGTCTCGATCATGCCCGTCATCGCAACAGCGCACAGCTCGAACGAATCGAACGCCTCGAATGTGAGCGTTTTATCTTCTTGCAAATCCTTGGCGTAAGTCAGCGGTAGTTTTTGCAGAATGCCATTGAGCGCCGCGAAATTCGCGCCGATGCGCGCCGCTTTAGCGCGGATAAGTTCGGCAGCGTCCGGATTACGCTTTTGCGGCATGATCGAAGATCCAGTCGACCACTGATCGGAAAGCCGCGCAAACGCGAACTGCGGGCTCGTCCAAAACACGATCTCTTCGGCGAGCCGCGACAGATGCGTCGCGCAGATCGAAAGCGTCGAAAGCGCCTCAAGCGCAAAATCGCGCGAACCGACGCCGTCCATCGAATTGGCGGCAGGTGGAAACATTTCGAGCCTGATAGCTGTTTCGTCGCGATTGATCGGATAGGGCGTTCCCGCCAGCGCGGCTGAGCCCAGCGGGCAATCTGCAAGGGCGCCGTCCGTTGCGCCCATGATCCGCACGCGGTCGCGTTGCAGCATCTCGACATACGCCATCAGATGATGGCCGAGCGTGACAGGCTGCGCCGTCTGCAAATGCGTGAAGCCCGGCATAACCCAATCGGCATGCGTCTCCGCCTGTGCGACCAGCGCGCGCATAAGCGTTGTCACAAGCGCGTGTGCGCCTTCGCAGGCTTTGCCCGTCCATAATTTGAAATCGGTCGCCACCTGATCATTGCGCGAACGCGCCGTATGCAGGCGTTTGCCGGCTTCGCCGATCCGCTCGGTGAGCCGATGCTCGATGTTGAGGTGAATGTCCTCAAGCTCGACAGAGAATGGAAAAGCGCCAGATTCGATTTCTGCGGCGATCTGATCCAGACCCGCTTGTATCTTGGCTTCGTCCTCCGCCGTAATGATCCCTTGATTGGCGAGCATCGCGGCATGGGCTTTTGAGCCGTCTATGTCTTCGCGCCACATGCGCTGATCGACATCGATGGAGGCGTTGATCGCCTGCATCGCTGCGGCGGGTTTGCCGGCGAACCGCCCGCCCCACATTTTTGCGCCGGCGGGAGTTTTGGATTTGGACGACGGCGGCGGCTCTTCGGACATCAGACTACGTAAGACGCCCTTGGCGCTCTGGGCCGCCTGGGTGTTGGCGGCGGTTGGTGTTCTGGCGTTCGTTTACGTGCTTTTCGCCGCCACTTCAAAGCCCAGCGCTGGCGGGTTTGCGCGGTTCTCCCAAGGCGCGATGGAAAAGCTGGATGTGATGGCGGATGCGCCAGCGCAGCCCCAGACAATCCTGCGCGATGCCGCGGG
>JBEVOS010000046.1:0-5243 GCA_040507435.1 Caulobacterales bacterium
GACGCTGGATCTGTTTCTTTTTTTAGCGCCTCATTCTCGATCTTGAGCTGCATGATGCGGCGATCGAGTTCGTCTAATTCCTCAGGTTTGGAATCAACCTGCATGCGCAGGCGCGATGCGGCTTCATCGACCAGGTCGATGGCTTTGTCCGGTAAGAAGCGATCGGTGATGTAGCGGTTCGAGAGCTGCGCCGCCGAGACGATCGCCGCATCGGATATGCGCACGCCGTGATGAACTTCATATTTTTCCTTCAACCCGCGCAGGATCGAGATCGTATCTTCGACTGTCGGTTCTTCAACGAAGATCGGCTGGAAGCGGCGCGCAAGCGCTGCATCTTTCTCAACGTGCTTGCGATATTCATCGAGCGTGGTGGCGCCGACGCAGTGCAATTCGCCCCGCGCCAGAGCGGGCTTCAGCAGGTTCGACGCATCCATCGCGCCTTCGCTTTTTCCCGCGCCGACGAGCGTATGCATTTCATCGATAAACAAGATGATTTCGCCGTTCGCCGATGTGACTTCGTTGAGCACGGCCTTGAGGCGCTCTTCGAATTCACCGCGATATTTCGCGCCGGCGATCAGCGCGCCCATATCAAGCGCGAGCAGGCTCTTGTTCTTCAAGCTTTCCGGCACGTCGCCATTCACGATGCGCAGCGAGAGGCCTTCCGCACTCGCGGTTTTGCCGACGCCCGGTTCGCCGATGAGCACGGGATTGTTTTTCGTGCGGCGCGAAAGGACTTGGATCGTTCGGCGGATTTCTTCGTCGCGCCCGATGACTGGATCGAGCTTGCCGTTGCGCGCATCTTCGGTGAGGTCGCGCGCATATTTTTTCAGCGCGTCGTATTGATCTTCCGCACTCGAGCTGTCTGCGGTGCGGCCTTTCCGGAGCTGCTGGATCGCAGCTTCGAGCTTTTGCGGCGTGACGCTGTGCTTCTTCAGAATCTCGGCGGCTTTTCCGTCGGCGATCGATAACGCGAAGAGAAGGCGCTCCGCCGTTACGAAGGAATCGCCGGCCTTTTCGGCGGCTTGCTGCGCGGCGTCGAGCGCGCGGCCAGACGTGGTGGACATGTAAAGGCGATCACCGCCGCCCTGCACTTTCGGCAATTGCTGAACCGCGGCATCGACATCGGCGCCGACACGCACGGGATCGGCGCCTGCCGCGCGCAGCAGGCCCGCGGCGAGGCCCTCGCGATCATCGAGCAGCGCTTTCAAAAGATGTTGCGGCTCCAACTGCTGGTTTTGCTCGCGCATCGCGATGGTTTGGGCGGCTTGAATAAAGCCGCGCGCACGCTCGGTGAATTTCTCGAGGTCCATGTTCCCCTCACTCAATCTGGATTCGCAGGCGCTCGCGCCCTTGCGTTGGCTTGGAGTTAGGTGTGGCCCTTTTGCCACACAACCCCTTATCCGCTAGAAAGAGCAATTGCGTGCAGCGGGTTTGCGATCCCGCTGGGGAAAATATTAGCGCGCAGCGAGCGCCGTCTTCAGCGCCTCGGCGCGGTCGATCTTGGCTTGCGCCGTCGCACGTGCGGCGTCGCTGGCCGCATCGGAAAAATCCTCGTGGGCGTCCTTGATGTCCTGATCGAGAGACGCAGGATCGATTTGCGCATCCGCCAGGTCGAGCGCCTCTTCCGCAAGCACGGTGAGGCCTTCGGGCGTTACGTCCGCGAAGCCGCCATTCACGAAGATGCGGCGGACATTGGCGCCATCGGTGATGCGGAGCACGCCGGGCTTCACGATCGACAGCAGCGGCGCATGGCCGGCGAGCACGCCAAATTCGCCCCCGGCGCCCGGCACGACGACCATATCGACCTCGCCGTGGAACAGTTCGCGTTCCGGGGAGACGAGCGAGAAAGTGAGCTTATCGGCCAAGGTTTTGATCCGTGGAAATGTCGGGATTTTGCGGGCGTTGATGGCGGGGCGCGCCGCCAAGGTCAAGCCGCTGCGGCCCCTGGCGAGGCGTAGCCAATTGACGCGACACCGGTGACGCGAAACTCCAGCGGCGCGCGGCCGCCCTCAGGGTACGTCACCGCCACGCGGGCGTAACGGCGCTCTGTGAGGCGGATGAAATAGGTGCGCAGTTTCTGGCCGGCCGCGGCGGCCTCTTCGGTTTGCTGCGTATCGCCCGGCGCGTTCTGCATGGCGGCGTCCAGCACGCGCATGGCGTTGGCTACATCCGTTTCGGTAATGCGGATCGTCGCGGTCTCGGCGCCAAAATCGGCGATCAAGCCGCCCTCGTACCGCATCGTGACGCCCGGGCCCGTGAAGCCAAGCGCGGCGCGGTCAGCAGGAGCGAGCGGCGTTCCCATTGGCGGCTGGGCCGTTGGCTGGACGCCCGCGATCATCGGAAGGCAACCTTCAGCGATCAGAAAAGCGGCGAGGTCTTCAGGCGCAGGCATGGCGCGCAGCAAGCCGGGAGTCGGCGCACGGAGCAATCGGGTTAGGCGCTCAGCGCCAAGCGGTGCGTTAACAGACGCTTATCGGCTGTCAGAAGCCGCATATTTTCCGCCTCGCACTGGCTCAGGAGCAAGCGGTCAAACGGATCTTTCGTATTTGGAGGGTCCGCAAGCATGTGCGCGGCATGCGTTAGCTGCACTGGCAAAATGCGATCGCCCGCAAAATCCAATGCGAGATTTTCGACGGCATCGATTAGCGCCAGTTTTCCCGAGTCTGCTTTAATCTTGCATTCCCAGACAGAGGCGACGCTCACCCACAATTCAACATTCGCGCTGGTCAGAATGTCGATATGAGCGGATTTCAGACGCGCACGATCCTGCACCGACCAGAGAAATATATGCGTATCGACGAGAACCTTCATGGTTTCGGATCAGTGAGGATGTCATCCGGCGGAAACCAGAATTCTTCCGGCAACGGCTCATCGAGATCATCCGGAACAGGGATAGTGCGTGGCTCGATGCCGCGCGCGCGCAACGCCGCGTCAATCGCCTCGAAACTAAACGTGTTCTTCGGCGCCGGCATGGGCGGCACAAGCTCCGCCACCGGCTTGCCGTGACGCGTGATCACGACGCGCTCTCCAGCCTCCACAGCGCGCAAAAGCTCGGTGAGCTTAGTCTTCGCTTCGTTGACGGGCGCTTCGATCATCCGCCGAATATAGCCATTATGGCCATATTAGACAAGCATTCATCGACCTCTGAAAATGTTCATCGCACCTAGGAAACTTCCGTTGGCTAATATCGAGTGGACGAGTGTGACTAAGACCAGCCCGCATACCAACAATGAAAGTAAATTGGCGGCAAATAGCAAAGTGTCCGATAAATCCAGCGCAGCTTCGTAGTTCTGCAACAGGTCCTTTTTCTTGGTCTTTCTATAGTCGCCCTTGTGCAGAATGGACCAAAGCGCGAGTAAGCCCGCAACTATGGAAGCAACAACACCCAATGAAACACAGATCGCTGCCCAATGGGCTGAAAGCGGAATGTTTAGGAGCGTGCCTGGTTCTGCGCTCAGCTGAACTGTCTGTGCAGCCAGCAGAAGCGCGCTGAACCCTAATAGGGCGCCAGCTCGAATTGCTTGGTTCCCATCACGAGAACGCAAGTCATCAAACTTTATTCTAGACTCTTCGTCAGCAAGCACGGCGGCGACGCTTTTTCGCGCCGCCTCAACGGTTGTCGACAGCCTGGGCATTACGCCGCTTCCGCCGCCATTTTCTGCGCTTTAGCAACAGCGTCTTCGATCGCGCCGACATTGTAGAACGCCTGCTCCGGCAGGTGATCATACTCGCCGTCCACGATCGCCTTGAACGAGCGGATCGTGTCCTTCAGCTCGACGAACACGCCCGGCAGGTTCGTGAACACTTCGGCGACGTGGAAGGGCTGGCTGAGGAAGCGCTGAATCTTCCGCGCACGGGCGACGACGAGTTTGTCGTCTTCCGAAAGTTCATCCATGCCGAGAATGGCGATGATGTCTTTCAGCGCTTTGTATTGCTGCAGCACTTCCTGCACGCGGCGCGCAACGCCGTAATGCTCTTGCCCGATCACGTTCGGATCCATGATGCGCGAGGTGCTGTCGAGCGGATCGACCGCCGGGAAGATCGCGAGCGCGGCGATATCGCGCGAGAGAACGGTCGTCGCGTCCAAGTGCGCCATCGAGGTTGCGGGCGCAGGGTCGGTCATGTCATCGGCCGGAACGTAGATGGCCTGAACCGACGTAATCGAACCCTTCGTGGTGGACGTAATGCGCTCTTGCAGATTGCCCATTTCGGTCGCGAGCGTCGGCTGGTAGCCGACCGCCGAAGGAATACGGCCGAGAAGCGCGGACACTTCCGAGCCTGCCTGCGTGAAGCGGAAGATGTTGTCGATGAAGAGGAGCACGTCCTTGCCTTCGACATCACGGAAGTGCTCCGCAACCGAAAGGCCCGTCAGCGCAACGCGCGCACGTGCGCCCGGCGGCTCGTTCATCTGACCATAGACCAGCGCGCATTTCGAACCGACCGTCGAGCCGCCCGACTTCTTTGGATCGATGTTGACGTTCGACTCGATCATTTCGTGATAGAGGTCGTTGCCTTCGCGCGTGCGCTCACCCACGCCGGCGAGGACGGAATAACCGCCATACGCTTTCGCGATGTTGTTGATGAGCTCTTGCATCGTCACAGTCTTGCCGACGCCCGCGCCGCCGAAGAGGCCGATCTTGCCGCCCTTCGTGTAGGGGCAGAGAAGATCGATAACCTTGATGCCGGTGACGAGCACTTCGGCGGTGTTGGTTTGCTCATCGAATTTCGGCGCTTCGCGGTGGATGCCGGCGGTGAATTCGTGGCTGATGGGGCCAGCTTCGTCGATCGGCTCACCGACGACGTTCATGATGCGCCCGAGCGTTGCAGGGCCGACAGGCACGCGGATCGGCGAGCCCGTATCAATGACTTCCTGGCCGCGCACGAGGCCTTCGGTCGTGTCCATCGAGATGGCCCGGACCACGTTCTCGCCAAGATGCTGCGCGACTTCGAGCACGAGGCGGAATTCCTTGCCCGTGCGCGCGTCGGTGTTCTTGGTTTCGAGCGCGTTCAGGATCGCGGGCAACGCGCCATCGAATTCGACGTCGACAACAGCGCCGATGACCTGGCTGAGGCGGCCCTTGGAGCCGGTTTTGACGTGTGCGTTCATAGTCAGTCTTCCTTCTTAATCGATCAGACGACGGTCAACGTGACGGGCACGTTGTTGCGCGTCGCGCGGGAGTAGGGGCAGATTTCGTGGGCGTTATTCAGCAGGGCTTCCACTTTCGCCTTGTCCGCGCCCGGCA
>JBEVOS010000083.1:0-9270 GCA_040507435.1 Caulobacterales bacterium
GGCCGGGCCGGAGCCAATCACAATGAGATCGTAATGCATCATGCCAAGTCCTTAACGCCAAACTGCGCTGAAGGGCCGGCCAGAGCCAGCAAAGGCCGCTAGATTAGCGGCGAAGCATGGCAGTTTGCTTAAGGGCGGTGCGTTATCCGCGATCGCGGATGCGGACGCGGACATGCGCGCTGCGCCCGTCGGCATCGACCACCGTCACCTCATGAAAGCCCGGTGCGCTGGGACGCCAGATGGCGCGGCCGCTCGTATCCTCCAGCGGCACGCGCGCGCCCTCCGCGTACCATGTCAGCGGGCGGGCGCCGCCGACGGCGGAAAGCGATAACCCGCGAGACGCCGCGCCGTAGTCCAATACCAAGACCTCAGTGTTTTCGGGCGGGAAGATGATCTGAAGATTATTGTCCGCGCGCGCGGTTTGCGTTTCGAGCCGCGCAACGCCCGGCGCCGCCGCTTCGGGCTGCTGCGATGGTCGATAGGCTTCGGGCGCGAGACCAAGACGATCAAATGCCTCAAACAGAATTGGCAGCGCCGTTTGCCGTCCTGCTTCGCCTGGGCGCGGCGCGCCATCTGGCCGGCCCACCCAAATGCCGATCACATAGCCGCCGCCAATGCCAAACGCCCACGCATCACGAAAGCCGTAAGACGTGCCGGTTTTATAACCGATGCGCGGCGCGCCTTGAGACAATTGCGCTGGCGCGCGGCCATCCGGCGTTGGCGAGCGCGCGAGAATATCGACAACTTTCTGCGCAGTCTCCGTGCGCACGAACCGATGCGGCAATGCAAACGGCGCATCGCGCGTTGTGCGCAATGGCCGTGACTGCCCATCGCCGCCGAGCGTTGCGTAGAGCGTCACCATTTCTTCAAGCGTGATCCCAACGCCGCCGAGCGCGAGCGCGAGTCCCGGCTCGGATTCCGCGCCGCGCGGCAAACGCGGACGCGCGCCAGCCTGCGTCAACGCTGCGGCGAAACGCGGCGCGCCGATGCGATCAAGCGTCGCGACGGCGGGCAGATTAAGGGAATGCATGAGCGCTTCTTCGAGCCGCACATCGCCGTGAAATTGCCGGTCGAAATTTTCCGGCATGTAACCGGAAAACCGGCGCGGCGCGTCGAGCACCAAGGTTTCCGGCGCCGCGATGCCATCGTCAAACGCGATCGCGTAAAGAAATGGCTTTAACGCCGATCCGGGCGAACGCACGGCGCGCGTCATATCGATATAGCCGCCCGCGCGTTCGAGCCCCGCGCCGCCGATCGATGCGCGCACTTCACGCGTGTTCACATCGACAGCGAGAATCGCGATCGTCGCATCGCGCTCGAGATCGCGTGCATGCGTGCGTGCAAGATCTTCAAATGCGCTCTGCATCGTCGCGTCGATTGTCGATTGGATCACCGCCTCTCCCTGATGATCACGCACGAGCCGGGCGGCGATATGGGGCGCTGAATAATCGAATGCCGAACGCGACGGTATCGGCGCTTCGCGCGCTTCTGCTGCAAGGCGCGCATTCAGCAAATGCATGCGCGCGAATTTACCGATCACGTCATCGCGCCCAGCGCGCGCAGCTTCGGGATGGCGATCCGGCCGCCTTGCTTCCGGCGCCTGGGGCAGCGCGGCAAGGAGCGCCATCTCATGGTCTTCGAGCCAAAGCGGATCTTTGCCGAAATAAGCGCGTGAGGCAGCGCGCACGCCTTCAAGATTG
This sequence comes from Caulobacterales bacterium, assembly GCA_040507435.1. Classification (GTDB taxonomy): domain Bacteria; phylum Pseudomonadota; class Alphaproteobacteria; order Caulobacterales; family Aquidulcibacteraceae; genus JBEVOS01. The sequence goes on from JBEVOS010000083.1 coordinate 1,701, forward strand.
CCGCCATAGGGCGCCATCGTGAGATAAGCGGCGAATATTTCGTTCTTGGACCAGCGCCGCTCTATCTGCAGCGCGCGCAGAATTTCGATCAGCTTCGACCCGATGGTGCGCGGGCGCGGTTCGATCAAACGCGCGAGCTGCATCGTGATCGTCGAGCCGCCCTGCGTGACGCGACCTGTGCGTACGTAAGCGGACGTCGCACGCATCAGCGCGATGGGATCGAAGCCCGGATGGAAGAAAAAGCGGCGATCCTCCAGCGCGATCAATCGCTTCTGAAAAGTTGGATCGATTTCCTCGAGGCGCGCCGCGAGCCGCCAGCGCCCCTCGCGCGTTGTGAACGCCATCAGCCATTGGCCATTACGATCCGTAACGACGGGCGAAACTTGCTCCACGCGCTGCAAGGGCGGCGGAAACAGAACATCGAGCGCAAACACGCTGAGCGCGAAAGCAAGAAACCCTGCCGCCCAACGCTTTTGCATGGCGTTGAGCGGCAGTGCAGCACGGGGGCCGCGGCGCATATTTTTACCCAGCAGGCGCGATGCGGATGCGTCCTGAATCCGTTCGCGCCATCACGCCAGGGCGATACATATCTTCAACTTGCGCGCCCGGCAGCGTGTATGCGCCTGGCGTCACCGCGCGCGCCATATACGCGAAGGTGAAACCAGAGCCACGCAGATCGATCGCGCTGACAAATCGATCGTCGCGGGCTTCCGCGACGCGCGGCGAAGATATCTCACCGACCCATGCGAACGGTCCGCTGCGGCGCGTACCATCATATTGTTGCGGCCCGAGCCCATCTTCCGGCGTCAGCACGCTTTCGATCTCAAGGCCTGCGGGCAGCAGATCGACAACGACTGTCGGATAGAGCCGCACGCCCTCAGGCGCGCCGTTCACAACGACGATCACGCGATCGCCTTGCCGCACGCTATCGAGCGCAATGCGTTCGCCGGTCAGCGAGTAGACGGCCTTATTGATCGAATAGCCCGCGCTCATCGCGCCCGGCGCTTCACGTGGCGCGCCGGACAGCGTGAGCGAACGCCACGCGACGCCCTGCCCGTCGTTGCGGAACACTAAGCCTTGTGCGAGCTGCGCCGCATTCGCCATCACGCGGCGCCCAGCATCGGCGCGGCCGTTGAGCGAGACATGCAACGGCCCGGACCGCTCAAGCAGCGCATTCGCCGCCATCAGCATTTGCGCTTGCTCTTGAGTCATCATGTTGTCGGGATCAGGCGCTTCACGCTCGATGCGGCGCCGGATGCGATCGACGAGTTCTACCTGTCCAGCTTCGGCAGCGAGCGCGAGAACACCCGCGAGATCGCGCACCGGCGTTTGGTACCAATCGCCGGTATTGCGATAGCCAAGCGCTTCTTCCGCGAGGCGGAATGCATTTCGCGCGCGCGCCCGGTCGCCAAGATGCGCGAGCGCCGCTGCGATTTGCGCACGCGCGAGCGGTGACGGTTCATCACGCAAGCGCGCATCGTGGAAATAGCGAACCTGGGAGATGTCCGCGCGGCCCGCTTTTGCGAGCACATAGAGCGCATAGGCGCCGGAACGCGATCGCAGCAGCGCATCTGTATCGTTCGAGCCCGGCCAACGATAGACCGCAAAGTCATAGCCGACAGAGGCGTAGTCTTCGAGGCGCGCGACACGCCGAAGCGCGTCATAGGCCTTATCAAGCGCCGCTTGCGGCACCATGTAGCCCTGCGCTTTCGCGCGCGTCAGGAAGTCGGTGACGTACGCGCCGAGCCACGGCGTCGCATGGCCATCGCCCGCGCTCCACAAACCGAACGCGCCGTCAGGCCCTTGCCGATCCAGCAAACGCGTGACCGCATCCTGAATGCGACGGCGCAAGCGCGCGTCCTGCGTGCGTCCGCTCTCCTTCGCCAGCGTGTTGAAGTAGAGCAGCGGCATTGAAACGGACGTCAATTGCTCGGAGCATCCGTAGGGATAGCGTTCGAGTGAGTCGATCAGCGGCGCGGGGTCCATATTCGCGAGATTGGAATAGGATATGAGCGCTTGGCTTTCTCCCGCGGCAAAGCGCGACAACGCATCGCCCGGCGCACGCCAACTTGCGCCCGCATTTTGCGGCGCGGTTTCGACCAACGTGATCGGCATGAACGGCGATCGCGATTGAATATCGTAAGAACGCGCGATCGGCGTGAAGCCGCCTGGCCCTGTTAAGCGCAAGGACACTTGCCCCACGCCCGCATTGCCGCCGCGGATCGGCACGCGCACTGTTTGCCGCTGACCGCGCCCAAGCTGCACGCGCGCTTCCGGCGCATTCAAAACGGCGGCCGATGAACCGCTAAACGCGACGCGATAGGCGCCCGCCGGGCCTTCGACATTATCGATATTCAAGATCGCGGAGGCTTCATCACCTGGCGCGAGGAAGCGCGGCAAGATGAGTTCGGCCACAACGGGATCACGCACGGTGAGCGCTTCAGCGTCTTGCCCGACCGCGCTTTCCGTCCACGCCACGGCCATCAGACGCAGCTCGCCGTTGAAATCAGGAATATCGAGCGGAATGACTGCGCGTCCGCTGCGATCAAGCTCCACAACGTCAGAGAAGAGCGACACGGTTTTCGTCGGCACGACGGTCAAACCTTCGCCGCCCAATGAATCGCCGCCCTGCCGCGCCGTCGCGGGCGCGCCAAGATTTGGATTGAGCAAGCGCCCGTAATCGTCACGCACCCACACGCCAAGCGCGCGGCGCCCGAAGAAATAATCGACCGGATTGGGCGACTGATAATTGGTGAGCCCAAGAATGCCCTGGTCCACCGCCGCGATGGCGACGCGCACGCGTTCGCCGCTCGGCACATTCGTGACGTGGATCGGCACGTTAAGACGCTGGCGCGGCCGCACAACGCCCATGCCTTCGCCGACCTCAACCGCAAGCGTGCGGTTCGCGACATTCACGGGAACATACGCAACGCCAACCGCGCGGCGCGGCACCGGCAGATTCACCGGATCGCGCGGCGTCATTACTGTCACCAGCACATAAGCCCCCGCGCCCCATTCTTCCGTTACCGGCAAGTCAACGTTTGCGCCTTCGGCGCCAACACGCATCGTGCGGGTCATCAGCACACGATCGGTCGCGACAACGATCTGCACTTCACCCGCATAGGGCGGACGAATGTTCACACGCGCGCGCGCGCCAGGCCGCACAGGATCGCGCGGCGGATCGACCGTGACCATGTCGGGCGAGGCGTTATCGCCGCCATCCCATGACCAGCCTACATTGAAGCGATAGGTCGTCTCCGCGCCTGCCGCTTCATTCGAAACGATCAGACGATATTGCCCGTCGCGCAGGCCGCCTTTGGCGATCGTCGCCGCGCGCGCCGTGCTTGCTTCGATCACGCCGCCATCGATTGGCAGATCACGTCCGGTACGGCGCCATTTCCACTGACCGCCGTCGAGATACCAATCGTAATGCCAATCTTCTTCGACCAAACGCCAGGAGACGCTGCGCAGATTGGCGCGCTGTCCCTGCGCGTTGAGAGCGATCACATCGAAGGATGCGGCCGCGCCATGCGCAATGCTTTGATTTTCGAAGCGTGGTTTCACGCCGAGATAGAAATCCGACAGCCGCACAGGAATCGTGAAGCCCTCACGCACCACGCGCCCGCCTGGATCGGCGACGCTCGCGACGACGCGCGCCCGCAACGGCAGCGAGGTTTCCGGCGGGGTTTGCAAATTGAACAGCAATTGCGCCGCGCCCGAACCATCTGTCGTCGTCGCCGGCAATTGGATCAATTGCTCGGAGAAGCTTTCATCGGTTTTGCCGAATAGATAGCCGCGCGCTTCCGGAAATGGATTGGGATCGACCGTGAGGCGCGCTTCCGCCTCAACGTTCAAACCGCCGCCCGGTGCGCCGTACAGGAAATCCGCTTGCACCGCGATCGGGCGCGATTGCCCGCGCACAAGCGCGGCTTCATTGGCCGTCATCCGTACGCGCAGACGCTGCGGCACGAAATCTTCCACCGAGAACGAGACCGAGCCGGCTGGATCATCTTGCCCGTCGACAAGCAAATCCGCGCGCCACATGCCGCGCGGCGCCGAGCGATCCAGTTGGAAGTTCTGCGCGACCGCGCCGCCCATCACCGCTGGACGCATCCTGATACGGCGCGCCTCGGTTCCATTCGGACGATAGACGACGAGCGTCGATTCACGATTGGTGATCGCACGCCCCGCTGGATCGCGGATAAGGCCGATAATGCGCGCGCGCTCGCCAGGGCGATAAACGCCGCGCTCCGTATAAATATAAGCGTCAATATCGCCCGGCGTGCGACGCCCATCGACATTACGGTCACTGAGATCGAGCGCCGAACGGTTCAGATCGAGCGCCGCGAAATCTCCGCCCGCGCCGTACGCCATGACATAACGCGCGCGCGCAGGGCCTTCGCCATCGAACAACGCTTTATTGAAATGCACGAGCCCGTCTGAATTGGTGCGCGCGCGCGCGAGTTCCTCGTTATTTTCCGCAATCAGCGTGAGCGTGACATTCGAAAGCGGCCGCGCCGTACGCAGCGACCGCGCGACGACATCCATGCCCGTCGCGCCTTCGAATGTTTGCAGCGCGGTATCGGTGTAGATGATCCAGCGATACGCAAAAGCGGGACGATCATTATCGCGCCCATTGGCGCCCGCGCCGGGGCTGTCATCCTTGACGCGCACAATGTAAGCGCCGGGCCGCATGTCATTCAGGTGCGCACCGAGCGGGAAGACGGTCGTTATGCCTTGATTGCGGCGGTTGCAGCCGCGATCGTTCGGGCGATCCGGGCACGAGCCGAGAGCGATATCGATCTCGCCCGTGAACACTTTAACGCCGACATCGTCGCCTTCACCCCACCAGCCCCACGATCCTTCGTCATAGCTTTGGCCTGGATCGATCGAACGTTGCGACAAAATCCGGTCCGGCACGCGCAGGACTTCGATGTCAAGCTTCGACACGTTCACCGTTTCGATCGCGAGGCCATCCGCCTCCGCGCGCGGCAGGATCACGCCATTGCCGGAAAAGCCAACGTAAGCTGGGCGATCCCCGAAAGAGAGCGTGAAGGTTTCGTCTTGGCGGGTGCGCTCGCCATTGCTTGCGGGCAGACCTTGCTTGATCGTGACTTGGCGGTCCGGCTCGAACGGTAAGCCAGCGATGCACAGGAGAGAGCCGGAGGCTTCCGTTTGGAAGGGGGCTGCTGGCTCTATATTGATATAATCGCGAAGATTTACGTTCGCTTCTTGCGACAGTGGGCGCGAGAACTCGAGGCAAGCGCGCGGATTGGCGCCCGACATATCGAGCCGCGTGTTGATCCACGCCATGCCATCAACTTGGCCAGCGCGTGCACGCGGGGCATTTGCGGCCCGGATCACCTCACCGCCGGCAAGCGCGCCGCCGGAAGCGACGACATCGAGCGGCGCGCCGCCGCCGCCAACTTTGGCCAGGACAGCGCCGCCCCAAAGGCCGACCATCAGCGCCACTGACGCGGCAAGAACCGCATTGCGATTCTCGGTCCAATTGACCGTCTTGCCTATGCGTGCGCCCAGCGCCGCGGCCCGCTCCCGCAGCGCATTGAGATCGAGCTTCATGGAGCGCCCCTCCGCTTGATTTTATGCACGATTGCCTCACGTCCGCCGGGCGCGCAAGCATGGTTAACGTTATGTAACAAATGCGGCGGATGTTGGAACGACGCCAAGATTGCCCGCCTGCCCGCGCCCATGCATGAAAGCAGGTGATGCTTTCTGCTCCCCGCCGACCCCCAATGCCGATTTCGGCGGCGCATGCGCGCCTCGATCAACCGGGCGGCCGGTTCGAAACCGGCGAGGAGACGATCCGGGGCGTACGGCTCAAAGTTTGGAAGAATGCGCCGCAAACTTTGCGGGACGTGTTTAACGCCACCGCGCAATTCAAAAATGAGACGGCGCTCGTTTATGAAGATGAGCGCATCAGCTATGGCGCATTTCGCACAGCCGTCGCAGCGCTTTCACGGCAATTGATGCAAGACGGCGTGCGCGAGGGCGACCGCATCGCGATCGCCATGCGCAATCTTCCGGAATGGCCAATTGCATTTTGGGCGGCCGTCTTATGCGGCGCAATCGCCGTGCCGCTCAATGCATGGTGGACAGGCGCGGAACTCGCGCCGGCGCTTCAAGATTGCGGTGCGCGCATTTTGATTGCGGACGGCGAACGACTCGAGCGCCTTCTGCCTCTTATCGGCCAGCGCGACATTCGGATTTATACAGCGCGGGCGACGCCGCCCGGCGCAAGCGCAACGCCTCTCGAACGCATCATCGGGAGTCCTGCGAATTGTCATCGACTCACGGAAGCCGTTTTTCCGGAAGCGCCTTTAGAGCCAGATGGCGACGCGACGATCTTTTACACCTCCGGCACGACGGGATCGCCGAAAGGCGTCGTGAGCAGCCATCGCAATATCATCGCGAATATTTGGAATGGCGCAAACGCGGAGGCGCGCGGCTATTTACGCGCGGGGCAAGAACCGCCTTGCAGTACGGATGCGCGACGCTCTGCGCATTTGATGACGGCGCCGTTCTTCCACGTGATCGGCTGCTTCGCGAACATGATCCCGCACATGATGGAAGGCAGCAAAATCGTTCTAATGCGCCGCTGGGACGCCGATTCCGCGCTTCCGCTCATCGAGCGTGAGCGGATCAATTCGATTTTCGGCGTGCCCACCATTGCGCTTCAAATTCTTCAGCATCCGCGAATTGCCGAATTCGATCTCACATCGCTTGTATCAATTGGCTATGGCGGCGCGCCAGCGCCCGTGAACCTCGCAGAGATGATCGCCAGCGCTTTGCCGCACGTCCGCGTCACGCAAGGCTGGGGCATGACGGAGACATCGGGAACGGCCATCACAAACCCGGATTTGGATTACCAGCGCAAACCAGAAAGCTGCGGCGTGCCTTCGATGACGGGCGAGGTGAAGATCACTGACGCCCATGGGCAAGCATTGCCGCGCGGCGACATTGGCGAGCTTTGGTATAAGGGCTCGATCGTTGCGCGCGGCTATTGGAACAAACCACAGGAAACCGCTGTCACATTTATAGATGGCTGGGTGCGCACAGGCGATGTTGCGCGCCTCGACGAAGAAGGTTTCGTTTACATCGTTGATCGCTTAAAAGACGTCGTCATTCGCGGCGGCGAAAACATCTACTGCATCGAAATCGAAAATGCGCTTTACGCACATCCCGCCGTCGATGAAGCGGCCGTCATCGGCATTGCGCACCCGACACTCGGCGAAGAACCTGCCGCGATCATTCATCTCAAAACAGGCGCTAAACTTAGCGAGGATGATCTCCGCGCGCATCTTGCACCGCGTCTCGCCGCCTACAAAACGCCAAGCCGTTTCGTGATCCTGACAGAGCCCCTGCCGCGTGGACCTGCCGGAAAAATTCTCAAAAACGAGTTGAAAGCGATGCTCGCGGAGGCGCAGAGTAAAGAAAGATAGGTGGGTGGGCTATGGTCATAAAAATCGAGAAGTTTGACGACGGCACAGCCCTCGTCACCCTCAACAGACCCGATGCGATGAACGCGCTCTCGCGCGAATTGCGCGGCGCG
>JBEVOS010000119.1:0-5014 GCA_040507435.1 Caulobacterales bacterium
TGGGATTTGCGTTGCCCTCCCGATGTCGATCCGGAAGTCTACGTGCGACGGTTTATGCGCGCCGCTGCCGAGTTGGACGCGGAGATCAAATTGCGCGCGCCGGAAGGCGGCGTTACGGTCACGCGCCGATCGAATACGCCAGGCTTTGCGCCGGAATGGGAGAGTGAGGCCGAAAGCTTCACGCGCTCTCTCACGGGCGATAACGGCAAGGAAGTCGCATCCTACGCCGCCGAAGCAGGGCTATTCCAGCAAGCCGGAATGCCTGTCGTGATCTGCGGCCCAGGCTCGATTTTACAAGCGCACCAACCGAATGAATGGATCGCGAAAAGCCAAATCGCCGAGGGCGAAGCATTTATGCGGCGCTTAATCCAGCGTCTGAGCGTTTAGCGCTTGTTCGCCTTCATCTGCGCCAACGCGGCGAGCGCGGCTTCACGCGCCTCGCTACGCGAGTAAGCGACAAACCCGTCAATGAGAAACTTGCTCTTCACATTGCCGTACATCATCGGCCCGCCATCGGTGAGCATGACGCCGCCGCCGGCTGCAATCAAAACAGCATGGCCTGCGGCAGCATCCCACTCGCTGACAGGCCCGAAGCGCGGATAAAGATCGGCCGCACCTTCCGCGAGTTTGCAAAACTTGATCGATGATGACGCGGCAATGCGCTCATGCGCGCCGATCGCCTCGCAGAACTTGTCCATGCCGCCGCCCTTGCCATGGCGGCGGCTTCCAATAATGCGCCACACGCTGGCGCTTTGCGTACGAATTGGCTTCAGCTCTGAAATGAGTTTCGCCGAACGGGCGTCAGCTTGCGCGTAAAAAGCGCCTGCCTCCGATCCGGCGTAAAGCGCGCCGGTCGCGGGGGCGAGCACGATGCCGATAATAGGAACGCCGTTTTCCACGAGCGCGATATTGACTGTGAACTCTCCTGTGCCGCCTTCAATGAAATCCTTCGTGCCGTCGATCGGATCGACGCACCAAAAAAGATCGCCAAGTTCGGGGATGCGGCCTTCGGATGTGGATTCCTCACCCAGCATCGGCACGCCCGGCGCGAGGCGCTGCAATCCAGCTTCGATCACGGCCTCGGCGCGTTGGTCGGCGATCGTGACGGGGGAACCGTCTTCTTTCTTAATGGCTTCAAATCCGGCGTCGTGAACCGCCATGACTTCGCGCCCGGCATCTAATGTGAGTTGGATAAGGTCAGAAATAGCTGGAAACTGAGGCATTACGCGGCATCTGGCAGAGCGCGCGCGGCAGCGTCAACCGAAGAGAGCCTGAGTTGACTTGGCGCCGGGCGCGGTTAGACCTTGCCGCCATACGGAAACGGCCTCCGCGGCCACGGATTTTCATGTTGCTCGTCACCGGGGTTGCCGGATTTATTGGATTTCATGTTGCATCGCGGCGCCTCGAAGCAGGCGGTGCAGTAGTAGGAATCGACGAGGTCAATTCCTACTATGATCCAGCGCTTAAACGCGCGCGGCTCGCAAAGTTAGCTCAGCACAAAGGCTTTCGTTTCGTTGAAGCAGATATTGCCGCCGATGGCGCCTTGGAAGCGGCGCTGCCTGCGGCAAATGCAACGGAAATCGTTCATCTCGCAGCGCAAGCAGGTGTGCGATACTCGCTCGAAAATCCGTTGGCGTATGAACGGTCAAACGTACGCGGTCATTTGAACGTGCTTGAGTACGCGCGCGCCGCTAAAAATTTGAGGCATCTCGTCTATGCGTCATCATCCTCCGTCTACGGAGATCGCACCGACGGCCCATTTCGCGAAACGGATCGCTGTGACGCTCCCGTATCGCTCTACGCGGCGACGAAACGCGCCGGCGAGTTGATGAGCGAAACCTACGCGCGCATTCACGGCGTGCCGCAAACTGGCCTTCGTTTTTTCACAGCTTACGGCCCATGGGGCAGGCCGGACATGGCGGTGTGGAGTTTTACCGACGCGATTTTGAAAGGCGAGCCGATCACCATCTTCGGCGAAGGAAAACTCGCGCGCGATTTCACGCATATCGAAGATATGGTTCCCGCAATCATCCGCGCGCTGGAGACGCCGCCAAAAGCTGAGGAGTTTGGCGACGCGCCGCACGTGATCTGCAATCTGGGAAACTCAAGTCCGTCGACCGTGAATGATCTTGTCGCCGCCATCGAAAAGGCCGTAGGGCGCGAAGCGATCAAGCAATTTGCACCGCGCAATCCGGTGGAAGTCTCCGCGACTTATGCGGACGTCTCGCGCGCTGCGGCGCGTTTCAATTTTAAACCGCAGATTACGCTGGAAGACGGCGTGGCGCGCTTTGTCGAATGGCGTAAAGCGCATCCAACGTTCTAGAGCTTTTCCGGGCTGTTCTTATGAAGCTCATCAATCCAGATCGCAGCGCTCGCATCGCTCGGCGCGCGCCAATCCCCGCGCGGAGAAAGCGCACCACCTGAAACGATCTTGGGCCCATTCGGAACGGCGCTGCGCTTATATTGGCTTTGCCCAAAAAAACGCGTGACGAACACGCCGAGCCATTTGCGGATGTCTTCGTAAGAGTAGGAAAGCCGCTCTGACTGCGGAATATGCGCGGGCCAATCGCCTTCAACCGGATTGTCCCAGGCGCTCCATGAAAGAAATAGCACTTTCGAGGGCCGGAAGCCGAAGCGCGTGATCCAATAGAGGTTGAAGTCCTGCAAAGCATAAGGGCCGATGATCGCTTGCGTGCTTTGCGGTCTATCGCCGGGCACCAGCTCTGGGCTGATCTCGGTGTCGAGCACGCGCTGCAGCGTTTCGCCGACCTGCGGATCGAAGAGGTTCGCCGCGATCACCCACCGGATAAGATGCTGGATCAGTGTCTTCGGGGCGCCGCTATTAACGCCATAATGCGACATGTGATCGCCAACGCCGTATGTGCACCAGCCGAGCGCGAGTTCGGAAAGATCCCCCGTTCCGACGACGAACCCGCCTTCTTTGTTGGCGAGACGGAAGAGAATATCTGTGCGAATGCCGGCTTGAACATTCTCATAGGTGACGTCGTAAACTTTCTCGCCCTTTGCGGCGGGATGGCCGATATCAGCTAGCATCTGCTGCGCAAGCGGCCCGATTGGAATCTCGCGTGCATCGACGCCGATCGCGTTCATGAGCTGCCAAGCGCTCTGCTTGGTGTGGTCGCTCGTTGCAAACCCCGGCATCGTCACGCCGATGATGTTTTTACGCGGCAACCCTAAGAGATCGAAAGCGCGCGCAATCACGATCAGCGCATGCGTTGAATCAAGACCGCCGGAGATACCAATAACGACGCGCTTCGTGTTTGTACTTTCAATGCGCTTCGCGAGCCCTTCAACCTGGATGTTGTAAGCTTCGAAACAATCCTGATCGAGCCGGATCGGATCGTCCGGGACGAACGGAAAACGAGCAATGTTGCGCTTCAGGGGCAAAGCGCCCTCCGGCGCATTCAGCGTAAAGGCGACATTACGAAAACGTGCAAGCGGTTCCTTGTTACGTGCAATCGCATCGCGAAAATTAGAAACGCGGCGGCGTTCCTGCGCGATTCGCTCAACATCGATGTCCATAAGCGTGATGCGTGGGGCGCGCGAGAAACGCGTCGCCTCAGCGATCTTTTCGCCAAGCTCAAAGCCAACGACTTGCCCATCCCAGGAAAGATCGTTTGTGCTTTCGCCAATGCCTGCCGCCGCAAAGACATAAGCCGCCGCGCAACGGCGCGATTGCGCGTCGCACAAAATGGCGCGGTCATCCGCTTTGCCAATTGTGATATTCGATGCAGAAAGATTGAGAAGAATATGCGCGCCCGCCAACGCGCCAAGCGTGGAAGGCGGCTGGGGAGACCAGAGGTCTTCGCAGACCTCGACATGAAAAGTGAAATCGCGTGCGTCGTCTGCGCTGAAAATCAAATCTGCACCGAACGGGACGCGCTCGCCGCACACGACAATCTCACGCGTAGCGGAGTCAGCTGCTGCTGCGAAGTGACGCTTTTCGTAGAACTCTCGATAATTCGGCAGAAAGCTTTTTGGGATCACGCCTAAAATCTGGCCGCGCCCGATTACGACGGCGCAATTGAACAAAGCGCCTGCGGCGCGAAGCGGCGCGCCCACGATCAGAAGAGGAAATAACTTTCCGCTTTCCGCTTTCAGCTTAGCGATTGCGTCTTCAACCGCGTCGAGAAGCGCATCCTGCAAAAGAAGATCGTCGATCGCGTATCCGCTGAGCGAAAGCTCTGGAGTGAGCAGAATAGCCGCCTTCGACGCATCCGCGTCGCGGGCAAAACGCAAAATCTCATCGGTGTTGCGCAGAGGCTCAGCCGGATAAACACGCGGCGCGATCGCCGCCACGCGCACGAAGCCGTGCGTGTAAAGCGATTTGAAGCGCTCGGTTAACGAGATCTTGCCGGCCATGAGCGAGTGTAGCGCCTAATGCTCAAAATGACTATAAGTCGATGAAGCATCAGAAGCCTAACGTGCAAAACTAAAGATCGGCCTTAGATTTTCGCCTTGGCGACAAGGGCTGTCGTGGATTGGCCCGGGGTCAGATTGGCAAGAACGATCCGCCCGCCCCACGCTTTCACCAGATCGGCGCCCACGACTTCGTTTTCCTTGTAATCGGCGCCCTTCACAAGGACATCCGGCGCAAGCGCGCGGATAAGTTCGAGAGGGGTATCCTCCTCGAAGCTCATGACCATATCGACACCTTTGAGGCCGGACATAACGGCTGCGCGCGCCTCGATTGGCTGCACGGGGCGCGTTGGCCCCTTCAGGCGGCGCACGGAATCGTCTGAGTTGAGCGCGACGATCAGCCGGTCACAGGCCGCAGCCGACTGCGAAATCAATGAAACGTGGCCGGAATGCACAAGATCGAAACAGCCATTCGTGAAGCCGACGACGAGCCCTTCGGCGCGCCATTTATCCCGCTGCGCCAACGCGCGATCCATCGGCGTCACAGCGCTCGCGACAGCGCCGCCGGCGGCCACGCGCCCCGGCGCACGCAAAGCGGCTTCCAGTTCGTCTTTCGTCACAACAGCCGCGCCGA
>JBEVOS010000140.1:0-4652 GCA_040507435.1 Caulobacterales bacterium
GGAGTTCTCGCAACAGTTTGGCCCTTCATCGATCAAATGAACCCGGCCGCCGATACGCGGGCATTGGCGACGACGGAAGTCGATCTCAGCGCGGTCGTGGAAGGCCAGCAGATCGTCGTCACCTGGCAGGGCAAGCCAGTGTTCGTGCGTCACCGCACGGCGGCTGAAATCGCTTCGGCGCAGCGCGATGATTTCGCGACGCTCAAGGATCCTGCGACGGACGCGGAGCGGATCGCGCAATCCGATGGCCAGCCAGGGAAGGCCGGCTTCATCATTTTGCAGGCCGCCTGCACCCATCTTGGTTGCGTGCCGACTTTTGCGGAAGGCGATTTTGGCGGCTGGCTCTGTGCGTGCCACGGTTCGCAATACGATACGTCCGGCCGCATTCGCCGTGGGCCCGCGCCGCAGAACCTGCACGTCGCGCCTTACGTCTATCAATCTGACACAACCGTCCGGATCGGCTGAACATGAGCGGTCATTCGTCCTACGAGCCGAAAACCGGCATTGAAAAGTGGCTGGATAAGCGCCTGCCGATCATCCGGCTCGCGAGCGATTCCTTCGTCACCTACCCGACGCCGAAGAACCTCAATTACTGGTGGACGTTCGGTGCCATCCTTTCGATGTGCCTCGTGATCCAGATCGTCACCGGCGTCGTTCTGGCGATGCATTACGTGGCGAATACGGGCCTCGCATTCGACAGCGTGCAGCGCATCGTGCGCGATGTGCCGTATGGCTGGCTCATTCAGTCGATCCACGCGGTCGGCGCCTCGATGTTCTTCATCGCCGTCTACATTCACATGTTCCGCGGCCTTTATTACGGCTCATACAAAGCGCCGCGCGAAGTGCTATGGATCTTGGGTTGCGTGATCTATCTGCTGATGGTCGCAACGGCGTTCCTTGGTTACGTGCTGCCATGGGGCCAGATGAGCTTCTGGGGCGCGACCGTCATCACCAACATTCTCGGCGCGGTGCCGGTTGTCGGTGAATCCATCAAGACGTGGTTGATGGGCGGGGGCGCGATCGATCAGCCGACGCTCAACCGTTTCTTCTCACTGCATTATCTGCTGCCGTTCGTGATCGCCGGCGTTGTGGTGCTGCACATCTGGGCGCTGCACGTGTCGGGGCAGAACAATCCCGCCGGCGTCGAGATCAAGAGCGAAGAGGATACGGTTCCGTTCACGCCGAATGCCACGCTCAAGGATTTCGTGGGCGTTGGCCTGTTCCTGCTGCTGTTCGCGACGTTCGTGTTCTACATGCCGAACGCGCTTGGCCATGCGGACAATTACATTCGCGCCAATCCGCTCGTGACGCCGCCGCATATCGTGCCTGAATGGTACCTCTTGCCGTTCTACGCGATCCTGCGCGCGATCGATTTCAACATTGGCCCGATCGACTCGAAGTTTGGCGGCGTCATCGCGATGTTCGGCGCTATCGCCGTGCTGTTCGTACTGCCGTGGCTCGATACGTCGAAGGTGAAGTCGATGCGCTATCGCCCGATTGCGCGCCAGTTCTTCATCATCTTCGCTGTTGTTTGCTTTGGCCTTGGCTGGTGCGGCGGGCAGCCACCGGATTTGGCGCTCGCGAAAAGCGGCCCGTATACGGCGCAGATTTCATGGCCGGTCGGCGGTGCGGCCCGCGACGTTGCGATCAACGCAGCTTCACCCGCCGATATGGAAAAGCAGATCGAAGCGGCCACAAACACGCTCAACGAAGCTGGCGCATCGATCGTCTATGTCGAGCGTTCCGGCGCGACGCAGGGCGTGGCGCGCGGCATGATCGGCGCCACGGTTCAGTCCGCCGAAGTTTCGGGAAACACCACGGATGAGCTTGAAGAGCACGTCACTGCGAAGAAGGAAGAGATCGGCAGCGCCGCTCCCTTCGTTCAGGTGACGCGTAACACGCCGTTCGTGTTTACCGTTACGCGCCTCGGGCAAGTGCTGACGGCGTATTACTTCCTCTTCTTCCTCGTCATCCTGCCGCTGCTTGGCCTGCGTGAAACGCCCAATCGCGTGCCGGAAACCATCGCCAAATCCGTGTCCGGCGGCAAAGCCGCGGCGCAGGAGGCTTAAATGCTGCGTCGTCTCGTCATTGCATTGGTCGCATCTTTTGGTGTGATGGCGCCGCTTTCGGCGTCCGCCGCTGAAGGCGCTCATCCGCCGGAAGAGCATCAGTTCAGCTTCGAGGGCCCGTTCGGCACGTATGACCGTGCCGCCGTTCAACGCGGCTTCCTGGTTTACAAATCGGTCTGCGCAAACTGTCACTCGATGAACAATCTCTCTTACCGGAATCTCGGCGAAGAGGGCGGGCCGTTCGCGGCGTATCGCGTGATGGATATGAAGACCGGCGAGGAGCACATCACGACTGCGCCGCATGGTCATGGCGCGCGCTTCATCGAAGCGAACGACAATCCTTTCGTGCGCGCGCTCGCGGCGGAAGTGATGATCCCGATCCTCGACGAACTCGGCCAGCCTTCGGAGCGTCCGGGCCGTCCGGCTGATCGTTTTCACGCACCGTTCCCGAACGAGCCCGCAGCGCGCGCGGCCAATGGCGGCGCGCTGCCGCCAGATCTTTCGGTGATCGCGCACGCGCGTTCAGGCGGCGCTGAATATATTCGTTCGCTGCTGCTCGGCTACACGGGCGAAGACCGCGATGGGAAGCACGTCAACCGCTATTTCCCGGGCGAACTGATCGGCATGGCTTCGCCACTGCCGCAGGCTGATCTCGTGACCTATTCGGACGGCACGGCTGCAACGCCCGAGCAGATGGCGACGGACGTTGCGACGTTCCTGCAATGGGCGTCTGACCCGCATATGGAAAAGCGCAAGTCGACAGGCCTGCAGGTGATGATCTTCCTGCTGGTGCTGACTGGCCTTGCCTATCTCAGCTACAAAGCGGTGTGGCGCGGCATCAAGCACTGAGCTTGATCGCAGCATGACGATTTTAGAGCGGCCCTAGCGAAAGCTGGGGCCGTTTGCTTTGGTGCATTGCGTTTCGCGGAGCATACACGTGGCATCCTGGACTCTCGCGGTGATCGGCGGCTCGGGGCTTTACGACATGCCAGGTCTCGATGGCGCCTGGGAGCATGTCGCGACGCCGTGGGGCGATCCTGTCGAACTTTATCGCGCGACGCTGAGCGGCGTTCCGGTGCTGTTCCTGCCACGCCATGGGCGCGGCCATAAGCATTCACCCACGAGCATCAATTATCGCGCTGCGATCGATGCGCTGAAGCGCGCGGGCGCGACGGATATCCTCTCGCTCTCTGCGGTTGGCTCACTCAAGGAAGCGTATGCGCCGGGGGCGTTCGTGATCGTCGATCAATATGTCGACCGCACATTCGCACGCGAAAAAAGCTACTTTGGCGCAGGATGCGTCGCGCATGTGTCGATGGCTGATCCTGTTTGCGCGCGTCTTTCGAACATCGCGGTCGGCGCTGCGCGCAAAGCTGGCGCGCCAGTGTTTGAAGGCGGAACCTACCTTTGCATGGAGGGTCCGCAATTTTCGACGCGTGCGGAATCGCATCTCTATCGTTCTTGGGGCTGCGATGTGATCGGTATGACGAATATGCCGGAAGCGAAGCTCGCGCGTGAAGCGGAGCTGCCTTACGCCAGCGTTGCGATGGTGACGGATTATGATTGTTGGCATGAGGAAGCGGCGGACGTGGAAGTCACGCACATCCTCGATGTATTGCATGCGAATGCAGGCAAGGCACGCGCCGCGCTCGCGTATTTTGCCGAAGCTTTAGCGGCTACGGCGCGCACGCCGTCGCCCATCGACACCTGTCTCGATCATGCTCTGATCACGGCGCCTGATGCGCGCGATCCGGCTTTGCTTGCGAAGCTCGATGTAGTTGCGGGCCGTGTGCTCGGCGTTCGCTAGATCAGCGCTTTCTTTGCGCGACGCCCGACGCAATCACCGCGCCGATCGGTCCATGCTCGTCGTGCAGCCAGCATTCGCCCACAGCGATGCCTTTCGTTGCGAGATGGTGTACGAATTCGAAGCCGATCCATTCGGTTTGCGGCAAGCGGCTTAGATAGACGGTGATGTCGCTGTTGACGTAGTCGATGCCAGCGCGGCTGCTGTTTGCGAGCGGGTTTGCGTAATCCGCCGCCGCAGCGATGCGCGTGAAGGGCGTGTGCGGAAAACCACCGACCATTTCGCGCGTTTCACGGGCCCAAACTTGCCTTGCTTCGAAAGCTGCAAGCGGGCCAAGCACGGGCGGGTTGCCGGGCTGATCTTCGGGCGCCGCGCCGCTGTTTGCGGTTTCTGCTTCTTGAAGAATGATGCGGCGGTGTTTGGCGTCGATCGCCTGAACTTCCCACAGCAATTGCGATTGCGGCGCGTGATCCTTTTGCGGCGGCGGCGCATTCCATGCCGGCGCCTGCCATGTCGGGTTCGCAGGATTTTCTGTTTCACGCAGGAATTGGCAATTCGCGCGCGCGATCGGCGCGTCTTCGCAGAACATTTCTACATGTGCGAGTTTGAGGCGCCCACCGGCGCGCGCCATATGCGTATCTATGCGCAAAGGCGCATTGCGCGGCAGCCGAAACATATCGACTGTGAACCGCACGGGAATGAGTCCCGGTTCGCCGAATGCCTGTTCCATCGCGAAGCCAAGCAAGCCAACGACAGCTCTGCCATTCAGCGTATCCGGC
>JBEVOS010000157.1:0-6987 GCA_040507435.1 Caulobacterales bacterium
CTTCCCATGTCATTCTTTCTTGACGGCGAAGAAGGCGCAATCAAAGCACCCGTCAGCGCTTTCCTGATCGAACATCCTAAAGGGAAATGTCTGTTCGATACTGGACTTGGCGTTCGGTTTCGCCGCGAGCGAGGCGGGCCAGCCATCCATGACTTCGATCTCGAACACGATCACGATATCGCCACGCGGCTCAGCGCGATCGGGATCGATCCGCTCTCGATCCGCTTCATCATCAATTCCCACCTCCATCTCGATCATGCCGGAGGCAATTCATTTCTGCCCAACGCCAGCATTATCGTGCAGGAGCCGGAATGGGAATTTGCGCTCAATAGCGGCGAGCGCGCCTATCGGCGCAAGGAATTCGACACGGGCCAGCCCGTGATCCGCGTGCGGGGCGAGCATGATCTCTACGGCGACGGATCGGTCGTGCTGTTTCCAACGCCCGGCCACACGCCCGGGCACCAATCGGCGCGCATCCGCACGTCGCATGGCGACATCGTGCTCGCGGCCGATTGTTGCAATCTCCAGCGCTCACTTGATGAGATGCGCTTGCCCGATCACTGCCACGACGCCGAGCAATATGTGCAAACGCTTAAGCTTCTCGCGCACATGCGCGCGAACGGCGCACGCATTTTATTCGGCCATGACCCCGATCAATGGGCTGGGATACCACAAGGCAAGCCGTTTTCCTGAATATCTGAAAACGAAAAGGGACGGACAACGACAGATCGAAATTCAAACCAAGGACGGCCCGATGAGCACGTTCATTGTCCATCCCGAACGCGGCGGGCCTTATCCAGTTTTTTTATTCAACATGGATGCGCCCGGCATTCGTGAAGAATTGCCCGATCGGCGTAGAATGAACCTTCCGGTTATTACTGATCGAATTTGAACTTCTTTGCGTCGGCGACGATCTCGTCTGCATCTTCCTGCAAAAGCCAGCCTTCGCTGACGAGCTCCTTCGCGCGCGCGACGACACGTGTGACATAACCCGCTTCATCACCATAGAGCGCTTCCAGCTTCTCACGGCTGAACGGCACTTTGGCGCTGAACGCGAGAGCCGATGACGATCCCGAATTCGGAAAATTGCTCGCGATCGGCACATCGAGCGCCACCGAACGCACACCGCCGACAGGGTTTCGATGCTCGTCAAAACTCATGAGGCCTTCGGCGTCGAGGGCCAATGGCTCAGCGCGCGGCGGTGTATATTCGCCGCGTGCCCAACGAGCCAGATGATCAAGCGTAAGATTGAAATAGTGATCGAGCGGAAAATCTCCGATCGGATATTTGAGCCGAGGATCAACCATGCCGGGTAAACCAGCAATAGCGAGACGTCCCACATGTGACGCGCCGCCGACCATGTAAATTCTATAGCGATCGTTTGGCGCATCACTGTCAGGCCGCAGGCGCCCGAGTCCCATCCCGCCGCCGCGGCCAGAAACGGACATCGAGTAAAGCGAAATCGCGGGCACGCCGCGCGGCTGCACCAATTGTTTCGGATGGATATCCGGCAAGTCGTTTTCCGGTTTCTCGGATGAATTGATGCGCGGATACCAGCTTGGCTCACCTACCAGATAGGCGTCGAAAATGTCGGAGCCATCCGGCATGCGAGCACGCTCATGAAAGCCGTCATTGATGTAAAACAACGTGACGGCGCCTGCGCCAGACCAGCCGCCTGCTATCACTTGCTTTGGCAGATAAGCGCGAAGCGGATTGAGCGCGTCGTCGGTGCGAATAAGCCGTCCGACTTGGGACATGATATCCCAGCTCAAACCGCCATCTGGAAATTCAATCGCCGCATAGCGTTCGGGATCGAATGCCTTGATGCGTGAGACCGCCGTCAGCGGCGGACCCGCGACCATCGGATTACGCGCTTCGCGGCTTGTCGTGATCTGAACATAGGCGTTGTTATTGCGCGTGATGTAATTGCGCCCGAATGACCAAACAGACTCGCTGCCCACTTCCGGATGGAGAAAGTCGACATTCGTGACACCGCTATAGCGCGCGGCGTCGCTCGGGTAGCGGACCAGAATACGTGTGGTGTAAGGCTGCGCAGCGGCCTTTATGACGATCCGTCCCTTGGCATCGTATTCGTAGATGTTCGCTCTTCCGCTTAGCAGGAACTCCTTCTCCGAATAGTTGTCGTCGAGATTCTTCGCCGCAAGAAAGGCGACGCCTTTTCCAGTGGGCGGCGGCGTTAAATGGGTCGGAAGCGGCGGCACGTAGGATTGAGCGACCGATGCGCCAGGTTGATTTGCGTTCGTGGCCATAAATCAGCTCCCTGCGCTCCGCGCGCTTTGTTGTTCTCAATTTCTCCGATTTAATAAGAGGCGCCAAGACGAACAACAAGACTTGGCGCCCACGTCGCGCGCGAAAACTCGCGAAGTTCTGCTTGATAGAATAAAAGCAACGGCGCTTGCAGCCTCAGCGACGACGAAAGCGCATGCAATGGGCGATCGATGATGTCATAAAAAATCGGCCAGCTTTGTCGCGCTGGCATCCCGCTTTTGAGGCAGCGTTCGTGCAAAGCTTAAAAGATTGACGATGGGCGACGTTCTCGAACCCGATCTCGAAGCGCTGATTGTCCGGCTGGTGCGACCCAAACGCCGCGCCGTGCCGGGCTTAGCCGACGCATTCCGTGACGCGGATGTGATCACCCTTCAAACGGCTGGTGGTGACGTTCGCGCATGGCGCATCGGCGAAGGCCCGGCTGTGTTGCTCGTCCATGGCTGGGAGGACGATCATACTTTATGGGCGCCTATGATCGCGGCGCTGATGAAGCAGGACCACGCGGTCGTCGCATTCGATTTGCCGGGTCATGGCCAATCGCCTGAATCAGACGTCACGCAATTCACCGCGAGCATCGCCGTTCGCGCCGTTGCAGAGCAGCTAGGACCGATCAGCGCGATCGTCGCGCATTCGTTTGGCTGCGCCGCCGCGGCATGGGCGCTTGCACAAGGCCTGGATGTCGACCGCGTCGTTATGATCTCCTCGCCTGCGCCGCGTGGCGAAGGACGCGGCCGGCGTTATGTCGACCGCGGCGAGGTGACGGAAGAATTATTTCAGCGCGCTGTGGGGCTCTACGAAACGCGCACCGGCAGTCGCTTCGGCGGCTTCGATTTCTACGCGGTTGCACCGAAGCTGAATGCGAAAGCCCTTTTCATACATTCGAGCGATGACGACCAATGCCCCATAGGCCGCGCGGAGCAAGTCGCCGCCTTGTGGCCGGGCGCGATCTTTAAAACGACGAACGGTCTCGGGCACAGGCGCATTGCGCAAGCGCCCGAGACTATAGATTGGACAACAGCGTTTCTCGACCCGATTTGACGCGCGCGAAATCCGGGCCGGCGCCCATGCAACCTTTACCGATCAGCGTCCATCGCGCGCCATGCGTCGCTTCATCGAGTTTGGCTTTCAGATCAGCCGCGAGAAATCCCTTGGGCGGGCCGCCTTGAGGCTATCGGCCAATTGCTCAGGCTTGCTGGCGCCGATGATGGGCGATGTGATCGCCGAATGGGCCAGCATCCAAGCCAGCGCCATGCTCACCATGTTCATGCCCGCTTCCGCCGCGATGCCGCGCAGCGCTTCGATCGTTTCAAACTCGCGCTCATGCCAATAGCGCGCCTGATAAATGGCGCCGGCTCTACCAAATGTGAATCGCGAGCCTTCGGGCGGCGGCGCAGCTTGATTGTGCTTGCCTGACAGCAAGCCGCCCGCGATCGGATTGTACGGAATGACGGCGATATGTTCTTCCTGGCAGAGGGGCAAGAGATCGCGCTCGAACGGCCGGACTGTTCTACTGAACGGAACTTGCCACGGCTCGCACAGCGCGGCTCGGAGTATTGGACGCAAGCGATCCTGGCGCTTATTTAGCGGCCATGCCGGCTCACTCCTCACCGCCTATTCAGCCCCAGGGTCCGCTCGCGGGCATTCGCGTCCTCGACCTCACATCGGTCGTCGTGGGGCCCGCCTGCACGCTCGCGCTCGCGCAGCAAGGGGCGGATGTCATCAAATTGGAGCCGCTTGAGGGAGATCTCATGCGCCGGCTCGGCGGCAAGGCGCGGTCCGCCAATATGAGCCCCAAATTTATGCACTTTAATCGCGGCAAGCGCTCGATCGCTCTCGACCTAAAGCATGCCGAGGGACAGGCGATCGCGCGCAACCTCGCCACGCAATGCGATGTGCTGGTGACGAATATCCGTCCCGCCGCGCTCGCGAGGCTCGGGCTCGCCTATGACGACCTTGCGCAAAGCGCGCCGCGGCTCGTCTATTGTAACATAACGGGTTTCGGGCTCGCTGGGCCGTACTGCGATTTGCCCGCCTACGACACGATCATCCAAGGCGTCAGCGGTTTTTCCGCCTGCATGGAGCGCGTGTTCGGCGAACCACGCTACATGCCCTTCGTGATCACCGATCACATCACGGGCTTCATCGCAGCGCAGGCGATTTGCGCAGCGTTAGTGGCGCGCGCGACGACGGGACGTGGCCAAGCTGTCGAAGTGCCTATGTATGAAAACATGGTGAGCTTCGTCCTGGCAGAACATTTGGCGCAGCGCACGCTCGAAGACGACGGCGAGATGGGCGATCCGCGCATCATGAACACAGACAGCCGCCCAACGCCAACACTCGATGGCTATATCTGCGTCTCGCCCAACACAGACGCGCAGGCGCATGCATTCTTCCGCGTGATCGGGCGGCCGGAATTGGCCAGCGATCCGCGCTTTACCACCGTCGCGGCGCGTGTCGCGAACACGGATGCGTATTTCGAAATTCGCGCATCATCGCTGTGCACGCGCCCCACGTCCGAATGGGTTGAATTGCTTCGCGCGGCGGAGATTCCCGCGATGCCGTACAATTCGCTAGATGACCTCTTCACCGATCCCCACTTGACGGAGGTGGGCCTGATCGAAAAAACCGTCCATCCCACGGAAGGGCCGGCCCTTGCGCTGGCGCCCGCCAATACTTTCTCCGAGAGCGGCGTAGGCACGATGCGCGAAGCTCCGCTCCTTGGCGCTGACAGCGAAGCTATCCTCGAGGATTTTGGTTACGACGAAGCCGCTATTGCAGCGATGCGCGGGAGTGGAGTCTTCGCATGAGTACGTTCTGGCGCTCCCTTCTCTATGTTCCCGCCAATGTTCCGCGCTTCGTGGAGAAAGCGCACACGCGCGGCGCCGACTGCATCATCCTCGACCTTGAAGACAGCGTGCCGGTCTCCGAAAAGGCGAGCGCGCGAAATGCGATTGAAAGCGCGCTCGCACATGTTCGTCTCGGCGGCGGGGACGTTGCGGTGCGGATCAATGCCGGCATGGCGGCGGCGGCCGCCGATTTGGAATTCGCCATTCGGCCGGGCGTCGACGCCATCGTCGTCAGCAAAGCGCGCGGCCCCGACCATATTCAGCTGATCGACGAGTTGATCGATGAACTCGAAGCGAAGGCCGGCGTGGCCACTGGATCTACCAAGCTTATTCTGCTGATCGAGACGCCGGATGCGCTCTCGCACGCAGCGTCGGTTGGCAGGGCTTCCAAGCGCAATGTCGCGATGGCGCTAGGCGGGGAAGACTTTGCGGCGTCGATCGGCGCGGACGCGACTGAAGAAACCTTGGCCGTGCCGAAGCAGCTCGCGCTTCACGCGGCGCGCGCCGCCGGGCTTTCGCCGATCGGATTGATCGGCAGCATGGCGGGCTTCAAAGACATTGCTGCTTTCGAAGCGTTGGCGCGCCGCTCGCGCGCAATGGGATTTGAGGGCGCCTCCTGCGTAAATCCCGCACAAGTGCCAGCGCTGAACGCCGCGTTCACGCCAAGCGAAGCGGACTGCGAAAACGCACGCCGCGTTCTCGACGTATTGAATGCCGCGCTTCGCGAGGGGCGCGGCAGCGCGCAGCTAGACGGAAAGATGATCGATGCGCCGGTGGCGGCGCGCGCGCAACGCCTCCTCGATCGTGCCTCATCCATTGCACAACGCGAGTCCATTGCATGACTGACTATCCCGAATTGAAACTCTACATCGATGGCGAATGGCTGGACACTGGGATGCGAGAATCTCAGCCCGTGACCAATCCGGCGAATGGCGCGGTGCTCGGCCAGGTTCCGTTCGCCAACGCCGATGATCTCGATCGTGCGATCGCAGCGAGCCGGGCCGGTTTTCTGCAATGGCGGGCCGTGAGCGCGTATGATCGTGCACGTCTCATCCGCCGCGCAGCGCAGTTTATTCGCGAGCGCGCCGAACGCATCGCGCTGCTGATCACGCTGGAGCAAGGCAAGCCGCTCAGCGAAAGCCGGCAGGAAGTTTCGAATACGGCGGATATGTTTGAATGGTTCGCGGATGAAGGCCGGCGCGCGTATGGCCGGATCATTCCTGCGCGTGAGCCCAACCGGCAATGGCATGTTGTATCAGAACCCGTCGGGCCGGTTGCGGCGTTCGCGGCGTGGAATGTTCCGGCGCAAACCATGTCCCGCAAAGTCGGCGCAGCTTTGGCCGCTGGCTGCTCCGTGATTTACAAGCCATCCGAAGAAACGCCGTCGACGCCGCTTGCGATCGCAGCGATTTTCGAAGAAGCCGGATTGCCGAAGGGCGTGCTGCAAGTCGTAACCGGAAACCCAGATGCAATTTCGCGCCACTTGCTTGCGTCTCCCGTCATCCGGAAAGTGACGTTCACCGGCTCCACCGCCGTCGGCAAACACCTCGCGCGCTTGGCAGCCGACAATCTACAGCGGCTTACGATGGAGCTGGGCGGGCACGCACCGGTAATCATCTTCGATGATGTTGACGCTGAAGACGTCGCGCGCAGCGCCGCGATCGCCAAGTACAGAAACGCTGGTCAGATCTGCACCTCTCCGACGCGCTTTCTCGTGCAAGAAAAAATCTACGATCGTTTCGTCGCGACCTTTGCCGAAACCGCGCGCGCGCTGAAAGTTGATGATGGCCGCGCTGATGGGGCGCAGATGGGCCCAACCGCGAACCCGCGGCGCGTGGAGGCCATGGAACGC
>JBEVOS010000209.1:0-5515 GCA_040507435.1 Caulobacterales bacterium
CCCCGAGCAGCGCTTCGAGCAATTCATCGTCGAAATCTGCGAGTTGTTCGAGCATGTGAAACCGCGCGTCATGTTCGCGCTCGATAAGATCGTCTGGGATATCCACGCGCTCAGATGCTGCGCCCGGCTTGAAGAGGTAAGCGCGCTCAAGGGCGAGATCGACGTAACCGGCGGCTTTTTCATCGCGCCAAATCGGAATTTGCCGCGCGACCAGTGGCGCGGCGCTCATCGGCTGCAACGCTTCGATAAGATCGCGAATGCGACCGCGCGCTGTGTCGATCTTATTGACGAAAAGCGCGCGGGGCGCGCCAAGCGATTCAAGCTGCCGCAGATAGGGTTGCGCAAGCGCGGCTTTTTCCGGATCGGGATCGACGACGACAATCGTCATATCCATCGCGGGCAACGCCGCATCCATCTCCGCGGCGAAATCCATCGCGCCTGGCGGATCGACGATCACGTAACGATCGCCCATGAACGTGACGGAAGAGAATCCTAATTCAGAAGATGCTTCGCTGTTTTGCGAATGATGTGGGCCTGCGGCTGCTAGCGCCAAACGCAAACTCGTCTTGCCTGCGCCCGACGGACCTACAAGCCCGATCGCGCGCACCCTGCCGTTCGCTACACTCATGTTGGCCTCCCGTGCGCAACGCGCGCGAGCCCCCGCCATCCCGTGTGCGTTTTCTCTACGCTATGAGCATGACTCAGATTTTTAGAACGGCAAGCGAAAATGCGCCGCCGCCGCATAATGCATTGCGGCATAGAAATTCGCGCAAATGCATTACGCGCTACGGATTGCAGATATTATTCCGCAGGAGTCAGCCGTGTGCGCAGCGCGCGGACGCGATCCAGCAAAGGCTGCGCCTGTTCAATGGTCGCGCCGTGATCGAAGGTGATGGAGTGCGGATCGTGCTGTGCAGTGGTAATGGAAAGAGATTCTGCGCCGCCATCTGCGCAATCGGGGCAACCGATCACGGGCGGCAACGTTTCGAGGCGCGTGTTTGCCGCGAGCCGTGTGAGTTCGTTCCACTCGCTTTCGGACAGCGCTGCCGTGAAGCGCTGCGCCGGCAGATTTTGCGCGCCGCGACCGCCGCGCGATTCACGCACCAGCACTGCTTGGGATGCAGAAATCTCTAGCCGCGTGCTGCAATAACCAACGCACATACCGAATGAGGTCGTGGAGACAATTTGGGTGACCTGCGGCGCGGCGGCCGGCGCGCTGGCGCAGGCTGCAAGGCACGCCGCCATCAGAACGAAGCACGCCATTCGTATTTTTGACTGAAGCATCGACCCACTCATTCTAAAAATCAGGTAAAACAGGAAGACGTCATCTTTGTGATTGCCATGTCTGATTAGACGCCAACGAGCTTGCGGACGTCATCAGGCGTTGCGCCGCGTGCACGTAACGAGCGCAGCGTTTCATCCTTGTCGCGTTTGGCGAGGCGGCGGCCGGTTTGATCGGCGATAAGCCGGTGATGGCGATAGATCGGTGTGGGTAGGCCGAGCAGCTTCTGCAGCACGACATGCAGATGCGCGCTGTCGCGCAAATCTTCGCCGCGGATCACGTGCGTTACGCCTTGCAGCGCGTCATCACACACCGATGCGAGATGGTAGCTCGTTGGAAATTCCTTGCGCGCGATCACGGCATCGCCAAGCTGCCGCACATTCACGGAAACGCGCCCAGTCTCATCCTCGAATGAGAGTGTCTCGCAGAGCAGCGCGGGAAGGCGCGCAGTCCTCAGCCGCCAGGCGAAAGCGTCGCCGCGCGCAAGCCGCGCCGCTTCATCATCTGGTGTGAGCGGTTCGCCGAAAAACAAAACCTCTGGCCCGTGTGGCGCCTCCGTGAGCGAAACCAAAACCTCTGCGCGTGTTTTGAAGCAGCGATACACCGCGCCCATAGCAATCAAACGCGCGAGCGCGGTCTCATAGTCCGCCATGTGTTCAAATTGCCGGCGCACAGGCTCTTCCCACTGAAGCCCAAGCCAAGCGAGGTCCTCGAAGATCGCGGCCTCGAACTCCGCGCGGCAGCGGCCTTGGTCCAGGTCTTCGATGCGCAGAAGAAAGCGCCCGCCCGCAGCGCGCACGGCGTCGAACGCCGTCAGCGCTGAAAACGCGTGCCCAAGATGCAAATAGCCTGTGGGCGAGGGCGCAAAGCGCGTGACGAACACCGCCTCAGCGCGCGACGAAGAGATAATCGCCCGGCCCGTCATACTGCGGCGAAACCTGCGAGATATCCGGCAGCTTCATCGCGCGATATCCGAGCGCGGTAAGCGAAGCGAGAATATCTTCCGGGGTATCGCCGCCCCGTTTCAGCATTTCCGCGTGCAGCTCAAGCAGCAGCGCCGGGTGAAACCGCGCCAGCGTCCGCTCCGCGCCGGCGAGGAAACGTCCCTCCCAGCCCTCAATATCCACCTTCACGAAATCGAGCCGCGTAAGCCCGGCTTCGACAGCATAAGTATCGAGCGTCGTTGCGCGCACCGTCTCCGTAAACTCATTCGCCGCCGGCGCCATTGTCCCGTCCGTGACATGCGTGAGTCCATAACCCATTGAGCGCGCCTTGCGTTTAAGTGGCGTCGCGAGCGTCAATTGCCCTTCATTGTCTCCCAACGCGTGCGTGAGGATCGTAACATTGCGCACACGCCGCAGCTTCACCGCGATCTCAAGGATCGAGCGCGCATATGTTGCTGGTTCGAACGAATAGACATGCCCGCGGGGCGCGAGATCTGCGAACATGCGCGTCATCTGCCCAGCGTGCGCGCCCACATCGATCACGACGCCGTCTTCGGGAATGAATTGCCGGAGCATCGGCTCCATCTCGCGGTGATGATCCTGCGTGACGGACTTTGCCGTGTGCGCAAGCCATGTCGCGCGCTGGCGCAAGGTGAGGTTGAGGCCGCTCATGCGCTTGGCTTAGGCGCACCCGCCCGGCGGGACAAGCGCGAGGCGCGACGCTAAATAAGCGCTATGGTGATGATCGATGGCCCCAGACAGCCGCCCGCGCGCGGCGGCAAGCCCGACAGTCTCGTTGTGTTCGCGCACGGCTACGGCTCGAATGGCGCCGACTTGATCTCGCTCGCGCCTTATTGGGCCAAGCTCCTCCCGGGCGCGCAATTCGTCTCGCCGAACGCGCCCGAGCCTGTGCCCGGCATGCCCGGCGCATACCAATGGTTCGGGCTCACGAGCCGCGATCCGTCCGCCATGGCGCGCGGCGTCCAGAATGTCGCCGATCAGCTCAATCGCTTCATCGACCGCGAGCTGGAGCGCTATGGCCTCGACGGCGGCCGCCTCGCGCTTGTCGGCTTCTCGCAGGGAACGATGATAGCGCTCCATGTCGGCCTGCGCCGCAAGACGCCGCCCGCCGCGATCCTCGGCTTTTCCGGCGCGCTGGTCGCTGCCGAGAGGTTGAAGGAAGAGGCGGTGGGCCGCCCGCCGATCCTCCTCGTCCACGGCGAGCGGGACGATATGATCCCAGTCAGCTCGATGTTCGGCGCCGCCGAAGCCTTGGCTGAGGCTGGTCTCGGCGTCCAATGGCACATCAGCTACGGCGCCCCCCATACGATCGCGCAGGACGGCCTTGAACTCGGCGGCGCCTTCCTCAAAATGGCGCTCTCCCAGCCAGCCCTGGCGGGGGCGGCGCGCTAGCGCTGCGCAGATGCGTTTTTGTCACAAACCTGCGGCCAAAATCGGCTATATGAGTCGTCAGTAAAGGAGCCGGCCTTCAGTCAGAACCTACTGAGCCATATTCAGTCCGTTTCCCCGGCCCGCGCCGATCTCGCCCAGAGGATCGGAGGCCGGCGGTGAATGTCGTCAGCACGCCTCCGTCCGGTTTCCCGGCTTTGGTGCTGAACGCCGATTACCGGCCGCTTTCTTATTTCCCGTTATCGTTGTGGCCCTGGCAGGAGGCGGTGAAGGCCGTCTTTCTCGACCGTGTCGAGGTGATCGCCGAATATGAGCATGAGGTGCATTCGCCGAGCTTCGCGATGCGCCTGCCTTCGGTCATCTCGCTGCGGGACTATATCAGCCAGGATCGCCCGCCCGCGTTCACGCGCTTCAATCTGTTCCTCCGCGATAGCTTCGCCTGTCAGTATTGTGGCGACGCCAATGACCTCACCTTCGATCACCTGATCCCGCGCTCGAAGGGCGGGCGCACGACCTGGGAAAACATCGTCACGGCCTGCGCGCCATGCAATCTCGCGAAGGGCGGACGGATGCCGAAGGAGAGCGGGATGACGCCGTATAAGCGCCCGCAACGCCCCAGCATGCACGAATTGCAAAGCGTCGGGCGGCGTTTCCCGCCGCATTTTTTGCACGAGAGCTGGGTCGATTATCTCTACTGGGATGTTGAACTGGAGGCTTAGCTCGCGGAAGCGGCCTGCCACTCCTCAAGCAATCTCATGAGGAGCGCGCCTGTTTGGTCGCCCACCGCTCCGATCGCGCCGATGACGACCATGCAGACGAACGCGGCGATCAAGCCATATTCAATCGCGGTCGCGCCTTCACGGTCAGCCGCGAATGTCTGAATCATCCGGATCATGCGCGCGCTCCCAGATGGGTGATTAAACGATCGAGCAGGGGCTTGTCTGCGGGCGGCATCGGATAGGCGCTCAACGCATTCGGTTTCGCCCACGCCAGCGCCTGCGCCTCTACTGCGCGCGGAACGCCGCGCCATGCCGTCACGAGGTAAAGCGGCATGAGGAGGTGGAAACTCGCATAGGCGTGAGACGCGAACGCGAAAGGCTCCAAGGCGTCGGCGCTCACAGTCACGTCGAGTTCTTCCTTCAGCTCCCGGATCAGCGCGGTCTCGGGGCTTTCGCCCGGCTCGACCTTGCCGCCCGGAAATTCCCACAAGCCCCCGAGCGATTTATCCGCCGGCCTTTGCGCGATCAGCACGCGGCCTTCGGGATCAATCAGGGCCGCCGCGCTCACCAAAAGGAGAGAACGGCCGGAGGCGGATTTATCTGTCATTGCGCTTAAGATGACGTGTCACGAAAAGGTTTACGGATGTTCACCCTGATTTGATCCGGAACAAGCGGTTGCAGACCGCGATTGCACTATTTAAAGGATGTAAAACAGGGAGTTCGCAAATGAGCGGCGGACATGAACTTATCACCGCATCGCGCGTCAAGGATACGCCTGTCTATGGGCCTGGCGGCGATCGCATCGGCGAGATCGAGGATTTGTCGATCGATAAAACCAGCGGGCAAATTCGCTACGCTTTACTGTATTTTGGCGGCTTTCTCGGCATCGGCGAGAAATTCCATCCGCTGCCTTGGGACGTCCTGAAATACGATGTGGGAAAGGGCGGGTATGTCGTTCCGCTCACAGAGGACGCGCTGAAGAAAGCGCCGTCTTATACGAAAACCGAAATCGAGAATTTTGGCGGCGGCGATCAAAGCTATCGCGAAAATATTTACGCCTATTACGGCCCATTCGGCGCGTCGCCTTATTGGTAAAGACGCGTTTGCCATTGGGCGCAAAAAATTCGAATTCAAGCGAAGTTTAGGTAAAGCGACGGGCT
>JBEVOS010000217.1:0-3571 GCA_040507435.1 Caulobacterales bacterium
GAAGCGCTTCTTCTCGCCGCCTGAAAATCCAACATTCAGCGGCCGCTTCAGCATCTCGTCTGGAATTTTGAGAGCTGATGCTTCTGCGCGTGCGAGCTTCAGAAATTCTGCGCCGCCCATTTCCGGTTCGCCACGCATCTTACGCTGTGCATTGAGCGCCGCCCGCAGAAACGTCAGCGCCGGGACCCCCGGAATTTCGACCGGATACTGAAAGGATAGAAACAACCCCTTTGCCGCGCGTGCTTCCGGCGCTAACGCAAGCAAATCCTCTCCGGCAAGCAGAGCCTCACCACTCTGAATTTCGTAGCCCTCACGACCTGCAAGAGCATAGGAAAGCGTCGACTTTCCCGCGCCGTTCGGCCCCATGATCGCGTGCACTTCGCCCGCAGGAACACTGAGGGTTAGTCCCTTCAATATCTCCTTGCCGTCAACGGCGACACGTAGATTTCTAACGTCCAACATGCGTTCCATTCGCCCTGTAATCTTCAAGTGTCCGCGTTTGGTCTCCACGTGCGCGCACCACGAGCAGCAGCCAGCCCGCCGACGCCAAGGATGCGGCTACAAAAACAAGCGCGCCCCACATGAGAAGTCCGGCGACAGCCGCCAACAAAAAAGCAGCCGCGCTAAGGATCGTCATGGCGATGAAAATGCCGAACATCGTCCATCCCTTCCAATGCACAGGTCCCATCGAACTGCGTGGATCACCGACGGGAAATCTCCTCGCAAACCAGCGTTCCTCGCGATGTGCTAGGGGCATGGCGTAGCGCTCCATGCTGAGGGATCTGCCGCGCGACGGCATTGCCAACGCCGGTACGCATTTGCGGGAAACCATCCTTCCGGCGATGGAATAAACTCCACACGCACATGTGCGGAGCCGATCGCATCATCAGGCAAATCGCCGCGAACGACATCGGCGATGGCGTTCGCGCCTTCGTTTCTCACCGTAACTTCGACGTTGCCGCTTTCGCCAAACTCAGCCGACGTCAGCGGCTCAATTGCGTGGAGAACTTGCTCAGCGCCGATCACGCCGACTTCACTCGGCTCGATAGCTGTGAATGTTGAATTTGGCGCAGCGAGCAGCGCAGGATCAACCGGCGGAAAAGACGATTGCTCCTCCGGAGTCGCAGATTCTTCGATGGCGAATGTAGGCGCAGGCGCCCCGCTATCATGAGGCTGCCCACAAGCCGCTAAAAAGAGCGCCAGCCCAACAGGCGCGAGAAAGCGATGCCTCATCCCACACTTCCCTCGAGGCTCACTTCCAAGAGTTTCTGCGCTTCCACCGCGAACTCCATCGGCAAATGCTGCAACACATCGCGAACGAAGCCATTCACCAACAGCGCGACCGCTTGCTCTGCCGGAATCCCGCGGCTTTTTAGATAGAAGACCTGGTCTTCGCTAAGCTTGGTGGTTGTCGCCTCATGCTCAAGCGTTGCAAACGGCGTGCGCGCTTCAACGTAAGGAACAGTGTGAGCGCCGCATTGATCGCCTATGAGCAAGCTATCGCATTGCGTGAAATTCCGGGCGCCTTTCGCCTTGGCGTGGGTAGAAACGAGGCCGCGATAAGCATTCGAGGAGCGGCCCGCCGAGATTCCCTTCGAAATAATCCGGGACCGCGTATTCTTCCCCAGATGGATCATCTTTGTGCCGGTATCGGCTTGCTGGCGTCCGTTTGTAACAGCGATCGAATAGAACTCGCCGACACTGTCATCGCCGCGCAGCACGCAGCTGGGATATTTCCAGGTAATTGCGGAGCCGGTCTCCACCTGTGTCCACGAAATCTTTGCGCGCGGACCATGGCAATCGCCGCGTTTCGTCACGAAATTATAGATTCCGCCCTTGCCTTCGCTGTCGCCCGGCCACCAGTTTTGAACGGTGGAATATTTGATCTCAGCATCGTCAAGCGCAACGAGTTCAACGACCGCCGCGTGCAACTGGTTAGAGTCGCGCATAGGCGCCGTGCAGCCCTCAAGATAGGATACGTAGGCGCCCTTGTCGGCGATGATCAGCGTACGTTCGAATTGCCCGGAATTCTCGGCATTCATACGGAAATAGGTGGAGAGTTCCATCGGGCAGCGCACGCCGGGCGGCACATAAACAAACGACCCGTCCGAAAAAACAGCGCTATTCAATGTTGCAAAAAAATTGTCGCTCACCGGCACAACGGAGCCGAGATATTTTCGGATAAGCTCAGAATGCTCCCGGATTGCTTCGCTGATTGAGCAGAAGATAACGCCCGCCTCCGCAAGCTCTTTCTTGAAGGTTGTGACGACGCTCACGCTATCAAACACAGCATCGACGGCGACGCGAGGGGCGCCTTCAACGCCGAGCAGGACCTCCTGCTCTTTCAACGGAATACCGAGCTTCTTGTAAGTCTCGAGAATCTCCGGGTCGACTTCGTCGAGTGACTTGTAGGCCGCAGCATTCTTCGGCGCCGCATAGTAAGTCGCGGCCTGATAATCGATCGGTGGGTAATTCACGAGCGCCCAGGTCGGCTCCTCAAGGGTCAGCCAACGCTTGAACGCATCAAGCCGCCATTGGAGCATCCACTCCGGCTCGTCTTTCTTCGCCGAAATAAAACGCACGATGTCTTCGTTCAGGCCAGGCGGCGCAGTTTCCTGCTCAAGCGCGGTGACGAAGCCGTGCTTGTACTTCTCGCCTTCTAGTGCGCGCGCGGCTTCAACGGTTTCTTTAACGGCCGCCACTATGCGGCTCCTTCCAATTGCGGCGCGTAGCGCGCGGCAAGCTTACGAACCGCCGCAGCGGCGGCATCGACGTCAGCATCTGTAGAGGACCAGCCAAAACTCACGCGCAGCGCGCCTTTTGCGAGCGCATCGTCAACGCCCATTGCAGCAAGCACGCGGCTCTGACGCACTTTGCCGGAAGAACACGCAGCGCCGGAGCTGACGCATACGCCTTCGAGATCAAGCGCAATCACCGCCGTTTCAGCACGCACGCCGGGTAACGCGAATAGGGATGTGTTCGCAGTGCGCGCGACGCGTGCGCCAAAGATGATCGCCTCGCGTGGCAACTCCGCTTCAAAACGATCGCGCAATACCTTGAGCCGATTGGCTTCGTGTTGGGCGTTTGCGGCCGCAGTCTCCGCAGCAACGCCAAATCCCGAAAGCGCCGGAGCATTCTCCGTACCCGGACGTCGTCCGCGCTCTTGCCCACCGCCTGCGCGTGGCGGCGCGAAGGGGGCGCCTGGCGCCAGAACAAGCGCACCTGCGCCGGGCGGACCGCCGATTTTATGGCTCGATATGACGAGGTAGCTCGCGTCGAGATCGGCGATGCTCACACGCATCCGGCCAATCGCTTGCGCCGCATCGACCAACAACAAGCCGCCGGCCTCACGCACCAGCGCCGCTGCATTTGCAATTGGTTGAATCACGCCCGTTTCATTGTTCGCCAGCATAAGAACGGCAAGAACGGGCTTCGGCGCATCAGCAAGTATGCGCGCAAACGCATCCAGATCGATGACGCCATCAGCCGTAACAGGCGCGATCTTCAACGCGCCGCCAAGCTGCGGGGCATGCGCAAACACGGCGTCATGCTCAATCGCTGAAATCACGAT
>JBEVOS010000223.1:0-6177 GCA_040507435.1 Caulobacterales bacterium
CGCGCGTTGCATCTGCCGTCATCGTCGCCCGGCCGCGTGCAAGAAGCTCAGCGATGCGCGCGCCGTCTGCACGCAGGAAGGCAGCTGCTTCTTGGCGCGCATTGGCGTCGCGATCGAGAAAATCCGCGACGGCGTTTACCGCGTCCGGCGCTGCGCTTCGCACTGCGCCGCGCCGCGCTTGCGTGCCGTTGCGTGCGCGTTGCGCGATCCGGTCGAGCGCGCCGCGTGAAAACGCATTGGCGATGCTGACGCCGGCGCGTTCGATTACGGCGGCGGCTGGAAGAGGATGCGCGGCGATGCGCGGTTCGGTGACGGTTTTGGTTAAGCGGGCGACGGGGTCGGTCTCAGGCGCGCGCTCACGCTCACGTCCACGCTCTTGGGGCGCTTCGCGTGTGCGTTCTGGCTCAGCTTTCGCGGGGGCGGTGTCGCGTTGGGCGCTCTCACGCTGGGAAGATTGGCGCTTGCGTGGTTTCTCAGGCGCAGCTGCTTCTTCTTCGTCGATGTTCGACAGCAAGTCGCGCCATGTCCATGCGCCGCCAGGCGCCTCTGCGGGTCGCTCCCGCGATGGCGCGGACGGCGGCGTATCGCCGAACATATTTTGTTTCGAGTGCGGAGCGATGGGTTGCGGCGGCTGTGTGCGCGGCGCAGGCGTACGCGCCTGTGCCGGCTGATCGACTGCGCCTCGCACGTCATGGGCGGCGTTGCGGGCGGAGTTGGCGGCGTCGCGCAGGCGTTCGAGCGCATCGCCCGCTTCCTTTTCAACCGTGGCGGCTTGGCCGCGGATCGCATCGGCGGCGCGGCGCGCATCTTCGAGCGAGCGGGTGGTCGTATCGCGTGCTGAGCCCGCCGTGGCGTTCGCCGCGAATGCGGCGGCTTGTGCGCTGGCGCGTGCGGCGTCGGTCAGGTGCGTTGCCTTCGCTAATATGTCGAGCGCATTCGAAAGCGCCTGTTCGAGCTTTAACGATGAATCAGCGCTCGCTTGCGCGGCGCCCGTCAAAGCTTGCGTGCGGTCAGTAATGAGCGCGGCGGCGGCGCCAAAAGACGAGATGCGCGCATCGAGCGCTTCATCGGCGGCGCGCACCTCCGCTTCAGCAACACGAGCAGCATCGGAGATCGAGGTGGTGTGGCGGGAGATGCTCTGGCCGATATGTTGGGCCTGCGCGGTTAACTCTTGAGAAATACGCAGCAATTCCGAGCGCTCACGCTCCATCCCGAGGATCATGTGGTCCGCGCCCTGGCGTGCTTGTTCGGCGATTTGGTCGACGGCGGTCCGTTGATTGGCGATCTCACTTTCCACGGATTTGATCCGGGCCAGCGTCTGTTCAAGCGCGCGATCAAGCGCGCCGATCTCACCACGTACGGCAAGCGCCAGGCGGCGGGTGGCGGCCTCCGCGCTGGGAGCGGGGTTCAGCAATTGCTCGGCGGCGTCGGCGAGTCGGCGGGCCTCTGCGCGGGCGCGGGCGCCCTCGCGACCGGTGGCGCCGCCCATCAGCACCATGAGCGCGGGTAGAAAAGCGAGCGCCGCCAGTGCGGCGATTTCGATAGGCGAAAGCGCCGAAACCTTCTGCGCGCCATAGAAGGCGTAGGCGCCGATGCCGATCGCGATCACCCAGACCAGCGCCAGCAGGATCGACAACAGGAACACCGCCGAGCCGGCCTCGCTGGCCGCTTGCGCTTTTTCAGCGCGCGCTTCCGCAGCTTCCTGGACAGCCTTGAAATCGGCTTCCGACACTTCCTTCAGCACGCGAGTCATAGAGCGGCCCATTTATTCGCCCGCAGGAAGAGGCGTCCCCTGCGCGCAATGCGGCGAATTGGTTGATCAAAGCTTTACGAGTTTGACCTTTCGAGGGCGATCGCAAGCGCTTGCGCCCGCCATCGCGTGCGGTGCGGCGAAATTCGCCTCTACCGGCCCGGCATTTACTATTGACCCCCTCGGGCGGCGCGGGCATAGGCAGGCGATGTTACATAGTAACGCCAATGAGGTTGAGCCCGGCGAAGACGCTGAGGATCATGCGCGCCACGCCCATCTGGCGCATGCGGCTGTCGTCGGCATGCATGCGATCTGCTGCGGTGCGCCGATCGCGCTCCTGATCTTCACCTCGGCGGCTGCGACGGCGGCGGGCGGGGCGATTACGGCGCTGCATGCTTTCTTGCACGGCCATGAGCTTTGGCTGATCGGCATTTCGGCGGCCCTCGTAAGCATAGGCGGCTATGCGGAATGGCGGGTGTTTCGTGCAGGCGCGCGGCGCTTTCCGTGGCTCTTCGCGCTGTCCTGCGCCTGTTTTGTCGCGAACGTCGCCATTCTGTGGGTCCATCGCGCGCACTAGTTGCGCTTCCTAAAACCAGTCCGCTAGAAGCGTGACGGCATTCGGCGCGGGCGCGCCCAGAAGGGGATAACGAATGGCGGATACTTTTCTTTCCACCTCGGCTGCGGTCGATGCGGCGGTGTCGCAGCGCTCCATGCTGGCGCATCCGTTCTATCAGGCCTGGGAGATGGGCACGCTGTCGATGGACACGCTCCGCGCCTACGCCCGCCAGTATTTCCATCACGTCGAAGCGTTCCCGCGTGCGGTGAGCGCGACGCACGCCAATTGCCCGGATGTGAAGGGCCGCCGTCTGCTCGCGGAGAATCTCGCGGAAGAAGAAGGCCTCGCCGCGGGCAAGGACGATCACGCGACGCTTTGGATGCAGTTCGCCGAAGGCCTCGGCGCTACGGAAGCGGACGTCCGCGCGGTCGATGTGAACCCTGAGACGCACGTGCTGATCGACGCGTTCCGCAATCTTTCGCGCAAGTCGTATGCGTCGGGCCTTGGCGCGCTCTACGCGTATGAGAGCCAATTGCCGGCGATCGCTTCGACGAAGATTAAGGGTCTCGTTGAGCGCTATGGCGTTTCCGATGATCGTGCGATCCGTTTCTTCGCCGTGCATGAGGAAGCTGACCTCGAGCACTCTGCCGTATGCCGCGAATTGCTGGATGCGTTGCCGGAAGCGGATCGCGATGAGGCCGTCGCCGCAGCCGCTGAACTTTCGCAAGCGCTGCTGACCTTCCTTGACGGGATGGAGCGCACGACAGCGCTGAACTAAGCGTCTTACACGTTTTGGACGTGACAACGCCCTCTTTCCTGCGCTGGAAAGAGGGCGTTTGATTTAGGAGATGGCTCTGCGTCTCGCTTTTCTCGGCTCCCCGGATTTTGCGGTTCCTTCGCTCAACGCGTTGATCGAAGCGGGTCATGAGATTGCGTGCGTCTATTCACGGCCGCCGCGCCCCGCGGGGCGTGGGCAAACGCTGCGCGAAACGCCGGTGCATCGCTTCGCGCTGGAGCGCGGCATCGAAGTGCGGACGCCGAAAGGTTTGAAGAAGGCTGAAGCGCAAGAGGCGTTCGCGGCGCTCAAGCTCGATGTTGCGGTTGTCGTCGCATATGGGCTCATTTTGCCGAAGCCCATTCTCGAGGCGCCGCGTCTCGGCTGCATCAATCTGCATGGATCGCTGTTGCCGCGTTGGCGGGGCGCCGCACCCATCCAGCGCGCGTTGATGACGGGCGATCGCCTCACCGGCGTGCAGACGATGCAAATGGAAGAGGGGCTTGATACCGGCCCGATTTACGACAGCGCTGAAACTGCGATTGAGGCGGATGACACATTCGCAAGCTTGCACGACCGGCTTGCCGCGCTCGGCGCGCCGCTATTGGTGAAAACTTTGGCGGCGCTCGAAAACGGATCAGCGCATGCGAAGCCGCAGAGCGAAGACGGGATGGTTTATGCGCCGAAGATCACGCCCGCTGAGGCGCGTATTGATTGGTCAAAGCCCGCACGCGAGGTGGATTGGCAAATTCGTGGGCTTTCGCCGTTTCCCGGCGCGTGGTTCGAGCATGACGGCGTGCGCGTCAAAGCGCTGATGTCGCGGCTTTCGCAGGGCGAGGGCGCACCCGGCGAAGCGCTCGACGACGAACTGAAGATCGCGTGCGGTGAAGGCGCTGTGCGGCTCTTGCGCGTGCAGAGGGCGGGCAAAGCTGCGATGGATGCGGATGTTTTTCTACGCGGGACGCCGATCAGCGCGGGCGCGCGCTTTTCCTAAAATCGCCTTGCGGCGTAATCACATTGATGACGCTTTCGGAAGCGTTTAGCGTCCGCGCCGGAGGGAATGGATGAGAAAAGCATTCATCTGCGCCGCGCTCGTTCTCGTCGCAGCTTGCGATCGTCTCCCGCAATTGCCTCAGCAAAGGGGCGCAAGCGGACCTGGGCCGGAGCTTTCCAATCCTGCGCCGGAGATCGATCCTGGGCGCACTTTTGAGCCCGTGAACGATACGACGCGCGGCGCGACAGGCAGTCTCAACGTGATCGTCGCGTCGACATTGCCGGATGCGGCCAGCGCCGATCGCGGCGATACTGCGATGATCGAAACGCTCACATTGCGCGGCGCAAATGGGGCCATCGTGCAGGCGCAATTGACGGGCTCGGTTGAGCCTTCCGCGACCGTGCAGGGCAATACGCTGCGTTCGCTCATGGGGCTTGATGTCGATGCGGCGCAAGTTCTTGTTTATCGGATCACGAACGCGACCGGGCGGAGCCTTTGCGGCGATGCGGCGGCAAGCGCCATCGCCGTGTTCGATCCGGAAACCGCAGGCGCATCACGCTATTCCATTTTGCCGCTTGCAGGCGGCGCGCCTGGCGAAAGCGGCGCGCGTGCGTGCCCCGCATTGAATTACCGGCAGGCGTGAACCGCTTTAAGCTGATCCTCGAATATGATGGCGGGCCGTTTTCCGGCTGGCAGCGTCTGAATGACCAGCCAAGCGTGCAGGGCGCGCTGGAGCGCGCGATTTTTGCATTGAGCGGCGAGGAACGCGACGTATTTGGCGCTGGGCGCACGGATGCAGGCGTGCATGCGCTCGGGCAAGTCGCGCACGTCGATATCGAAAAGAATTTCGATGCGAACCGGGTGCGGGATGCGCTCAACGCGCATTTGCGGCCTGATCCGATCGTGGTTCTGGAAGCGGAGGCGGTTGCTCCAGATTTTCATGCGCGGTTCGATGCGGTGAAGCGCGCCTATCTTTATCGGATCGTTGATCGCCGTCCGCCGCTTGCGCTTGATCGTGGACGCGTCTTTTGGGTACCGCGCGCGCTCGACCACGAAGCGATGCATCATGCCGCGCAAGCGCTGCTCGGGCAGCACGATTTCACAACGTTTCGCGATGCGCAGTGTCAGGCGAATTCGCCCGTCAAAACACTTGACCGCTGTGATGTCATGCGCGCGGGGGGCGAGATCAACATCTGGTGCGAAGCGCGCTCGTTTCTGCATCGCCAGGTGCGTTCGATGGTCGGCTCTCTGGTTGAAGTCGGGCTTGGCAAATGGAGTGCGCGCGATTTTCGCGATGCGCTCGACGCCGCGGACCGCACTCGATGCGGGCCGGTTGCGCCAGCAGATGGACTTTATCTGACACGTGTCGACTATGCGAAGTAGCTTTTGAGAATCGCTTCGTATGCGTCAGTCAGTTTAAAAATGTCGTCCACGCGTACTTTCTCATCCACCATATGTGCGGTCGCGTTTTGCAGGCCGAGTTCGATAACGGGGCAGACATCTTTAATGAAACGTGCGTCAGATGTACCGCCAGATGTCGAAAGCTCCGCCGCTGCGCCGGTAGCTTCGCGCACAGCGTTTTGAACCAGCGCGGTGAAGTCTCCAGCCGGCGTGATGAACGGATAGCCGGTGATTTGCGTGCGCGTTTCGATCACGACACCGCGCTTTTGCGCGACCTGGGCCGCTTCGCTGTCGATCCATAATTTCAGATCTTCGCCGCTATGTGCGGTGTTGAAGCGGATGTTGAGTTTCGCCGCCGCACGTGCAGGCACGACATTATGCGCCGGATTTCCGACATCGAGCGTCGTCACTTCAAGATTAGAGCGGCCAAAGCCTGGCGCCCCGTCATCGAGCACCCGGCCGCGCAATGCGCCGAGCAAATCCAGCAGCGCGCTGACGGGATTGTTGTTTTGCTCCGGGTACGCGGCGTGACCTTGGCGGCCTTCA
The DNA here is from genome assembly GCA_040507435.1 of Caulobacterales bacterium. Lineage (GTDB taxonomy): Bacteria > Pseudomonadota > Alphaproteobacteria > Caulobacterales > Aquidulcibacteraceae > JBEVOS01. The sequence goes on from JBEVOS010000223.1 coordinate 6,023, forward strand.
ACGGTGATGATGCAATTCAGTGAGCCGCGTCGGCCGTTCTTTACCGTGTCGCCAATGTCATCCACGCTCGTCGGTTCGCCGACGAGGCAATGATCAATGATCTCGCCGTCAGCTTTGAGCGCTTCGAGCACTTTCTTCGTGCCATCGAGCGCTGG
>JBEVOS010000232.1:0-13527 GCA_040507435.1 Caulobacterales bacterium
ACGGCGCGACAGCGGCTCTGGGTCCCGGCTCTCGCTCCGCGAGGCCGGGATGACGGAAGTGATGAGGTCCTCAACAGCGCCAGCATGGATCGTGAGATTGGGCTGCCCTGCCAAAGCCGCCTGCATCGCCTCGCGATAAAGCTTGCGGTCGCTCTGCGCGCGCGGCCCCCGCACGGCTGGGCCTTTCGAACGATTGAGCAGCCGGAACTGGATCCCCGCTGCATCCGCCACGCGCCCCATCACGCCGTCGAGCGCATCGATCTCGCGCACCAGATGGCCCTTCCCAAGGCCCCCGATCGCGGGATTGCAGCTCATTTCGCCGATCGTCTCGAGCTTGTGCGTCAGCAATAGCGTGCGCGCGCCGAGCCGCGCCGAAGCCGCAGCAGCCTCGCAGCCAGCATGCCCACCGCCGATCACGATGACGTCGAAAGAAGAAGCGCTTGTCATTGAGCCGCGCCTTGTAGCGCCAACGCCGTGCGGCGTCATCCAGCCTCGCCTCGCCTGTCGCGGTCAGACGCGACAGTGGCCTTCATCTTCGCCACGGTCAGACGCCAGGTGGTTGGCCGTCGAGGGCGACACCACCAGACTCGACGTCAAGTCAAATCTAGATTCCGCGTGTCAAGTTTCACGTGAAACTCTTTGCGTCCCTGAATCGAGTCAGTATCGAGTCAATGGTGAACAGGTATTAGGATGTTTCCCGTGGAACGAGTCGTAGAGTCATGGTGAGTCAAACCGAAGTATTCGCCCAGGGATGGCTTGGTCACTTGCCGATGCAGAACTTCGAGAAGATGTCGTCCAGCAAATCTTCGACGTCGATCCGTCCAGTGAGCTTGCCAACTGCGAAAGCAGCGGTCCTCAACTCTTCAGCGGCCAGCTCTGTGCCGCCGAATAACGCCGCCTCGGCCCGCTCCAGCGCCGCCGCTGCCTGCCCCAGGAGAAACCGGTGCCGCGCCCGGGTCAGCGCCGGCGCTTCTTGCACCCCCAAGGCGGCCGCCACACGCTCGCTGAGCGCCGCCTCTAATTCGGCAAGCCCAGTGCCGGTTTTCACTGATACCGCGATCAGCCCCGCCCCAGCCGCCGCCAGATCGGATTTGGAGGCAACAACAACATCATCGGACCGCAGCGCTTTCTGCAGTTCAGGGGGAACCGTCTGTCCGGCCTCCACCAGCCCGATTCGCAAATCAGCCTCCTCAGCCCGCGCCAGCGCGCGCCGCACGCCTTCCGCTTCGATCACATCGGCGGCTTCGCGAAGCCCCGCCGTATCCGCGATCCACACAGGAAATCCTGCCATCACCAATCGCACTTCCACGACATCACGCGTCGTGCCGGGAATGTCGGAGACGATCGCCGCCTCGCGCCGCGCAAGCGCGTTGAGCAAAGACGATTTGCCCGCATTGGGCGCGCCTAAGATTGCAATGCGATATCCATCACGCACGCGCTCGCCGCGCTGCGCATCGGAAAGGTGATCCGCCATTTCACCGCGTAAAATCGCGATTTTCGGCGCGACACGCGCCGCGAGATCTTCGGGCAAATCTTCATCCGGAAAATCAATCGCCGCTTCCAGCAGCGCCATCGCTTCAATCAAACGCGCGCGCCAGCTTTCATACAACGCGCCAAGCGCGCCCTGCATTTGACGAAGCGCCTGCGCGCGTTGTCCATCGGTATCCGCATCGATGAGATCGGCAAGTCCTTCGGCTTGGGTGAGATCGAGTTTGCCATGCGCAAACGCGCGCCGAGTGAATTCTCCAGGCTCCGCAATGCGCATGCCTTCAAGTGCAAGCAGCGCCTCCAAAAGCGCGGCCACCACTGCTGGCCCGCCATGCGCATGCAGCTCCACCACGTCCTCGCCTGTGAAGCTGCCGGGGCCGGGGAACCAGAGCGCGAGGCCCTCGTCGATCGCCGCGCCCTTCCGGGGATCAAGGAACGCCCGCAGCGCCGCCTTGCGCGGCTCCGGCGCCGCCTGCTGGGTCAAAGCAAAAAGGGCCGGTCCAGCGCCCGGCCCCGATATGCGGATCACAGCGACGCCAGCGCGCCCAGCGCCGGAAGCCAGCGCAGCGATCGTGTCCGAGCTCACGGCTTGTCGGTCATGCCCTTGAGCGCACCGGCAGCGCCCGTCGTCATGAGCTTCAGGAAGGCGTCCTGCGCCTGGGTGCCCACAGACATCCAGGACTTCACGAACGTATCCGGGCTCATCAGCGCCACGTTCTGCTCCATGCGCTTCATCATCTCGGCGACGATCGCCTCGTTGAGCGGTGTGACATCCGGCAGCCCCACGAAGCGGCGGGCCTCTTCCGGCGTGCATTCGACATTGACGGTGAATTTCATACTGCCTGGCCCTCTATGGTCGCGCTCATCGTGTCCGCCCGTTATACCGCGCTCCAGCAATTTAGGGAGAGCACTATGGGTGAGTGGACTGACGTTTCCGTGCCGGCCGGCCAATTCAAGGCTTACGTCGCACGCCCATCGGGCACGCCGAAGGCGGCCATCGTCGTCATTCAAGAAATCTTCGGCGTGAACCGCGTCGTGCGCGGCAAGGCCGATTGGCTGGCGAGCCAAGGCTACCTCGCGATCGCGCCAGATCTCTTTTGGCGCCTCGAACCCGGCGTCGACATCACCGACCAAAGCGAAGCCGAATGGTCAAAAGCCTTCGAGCTGATGAACGCGTTCAATCCGGAAACCGGCGTCGAAGATATTCAGGCGGCCATCGCGAAAGCGCGCGCTATGGGCGTGAGCAAAGTCGGCGCAGTCGGTTACTGCCTCGGCGGTCTGCTCGCTTACCTTACAGCGGCGCGCACCGATATCGACGCGAGCGTCGGCTATTACGGCGTGATGATCGATCAAAAGCTCAACGAAGCATCCGGTATTAAAAAACCTCTGATGCTGCACATCGCCGGCAAGGATGGCTTCGTGAAGCCGGATGCGCAGAAGGCGATTATCGACAGTCTGAAGAACAATGCGCTTGTCACGATCCATACGTATCCGGATCGCGATCATGCGTTCACGCGTGAAGGCGGCGCGAACTACGATGCAGCCGATGCGAAGGTCGCCGATGAGCGCACGCTCGCTTTCTTCGCACAGAACCTCGCATGAGAGCGCTGATCTTCGCACTGCTCGTGGCGGCGTGCGGCGCATCGGCTCCTGTCGAAGAAACACAAGAAGCAGCGCCGCCGCCGGCGCTTGCTCCGTCAAACATCGTCGCGTTCTTTGACTGTCTGCAGCGCGATGGCGGCACGATCGTAGCGGCGCATCGCGGCGCTCCTGAACCAGGCTACGCGGAAAACGCGATCGCGACCTTCGATCATACGTTCGCGCAAGCGCCGGTCGCGATGGAGATCGACGTCACGCAAACGCGCGACGGCGCGCTCGTGCTGCTTCACGACGAAACGCTCGATCGCACGACGACAGGCTCCGGCGATGTCGGCGCGATCACGCTCGCGCAATTCCAGCGGCTCAATCTCAAAGATGAAAGAGGGCGCACGCTTGAACAGCATCCCGCGACTTTGCGCGAAGCGCTGACTTGGGCGGCGGGAAAAACCATCCTTGAACTCGACATCAAACAAGGCGTGCCGTTCGAAGCGGTCATCGAAGAGGTGCGCGCCGCGAACGCGGAAAACCGCGTCGTGCTCATCACGTACAGCGAAGGTGCGGCGATGCGCTTGCATCGCATCGCACCTAATTTGATGATTTCGGCGCCAATCGACAGCGAAGCTGATCTCGATGATCTCATCGCACGCCGCGCCGATCTCACCCGCTTCCTCGCATGGACCGGAATTGAAGAACCAAATTCCGCGCTCAACGTCACGCTCGCGCAGCACGGCGTCGAGACTTTGTTCGGCACGCTAGGCCATCCCGATCGCTCGTGGGATGCGCGCATCGAACGTGGTGAAGCAAGCGGCTATGCGGCTTTCGCGGAAGCAGGCGTCGAGCTCATAGCAAGCGACAATCCGGTCGCCGCACAACGCGCAATCGACGCAAGCGACGGTGAAGGCTATCGCCCGCTAAAATGCGCTGGCGCGAATTGATCGGAGAAATGATGAAAGCCATACGCATCCACGAAACTGGCAGCGCTGATGTTTTGCGTTACGAAGAAGTCGCCGATCCAATCGCAAAGCCCGGCGAAATCGTCATGCGTATCTCCGCAACGGGCGTGAACTTCGTCGATACGTACTATCGCAGCGGCCTCTATAAAACCGCGCTGCCTGCATCCATGGGCGGCGAAGCGGCGGGAAGTGTTGAAGCAATCGGAGAAGGCGTTTCTGGTTTCACCATCGGCGATCGCATTGGCTATGCGATGGCGCCGCTAGGCTCTTACGCAGAAAAAATTGCGCTGCCCGCAGATCGCGTCGTGCACATTCCAGAGAACGTATCTTTCGAGATCGCCGCCGCTTCGATGCTCAAAGGCTGGACCGCGCGTTATCTTTTGCGAAAGACGTTTCCCGTGGAACCTGGCCATAACATCGTCATTCACGCAGCCGCAGGCGGCGTGGGTCAGATCGCAGTGCAATGGGCGCGTCACCTCGGCGCCAACATTATCGCCGTTGTCGGCAACGATGAAAAAGCAAACATCGCGACGACGCTTGGCGCGCATCACACGATCATCTCGACACGCGAGGACATCGCAAAGCGCGTGAAGGAATTGACGAACGGCGAGGGCGCTGACGTTGTCTTCGATAGCGTTGGCAAAGACACCTACGAAGCGACGCTGAATTCGCTGAAGCCGCTTGGCATGTTCGTGAGCTTCGGAAACGCATCCGGCCCATTGCCGCCGATCAACGCGCAAATTCTCTCCGCGAAAGGCTCACTCTTTTTCACGCGGCCCGGTTTGCTCGCTTACATCCGCACGCCGCAAATGCTCCGCGAGACGGCGGACGATTTGTTCGATGTGATCGGGCGCGGCATCGTTAAAATCGCGCAGCCAACGATCTACAAACTCGAAAACGCCGCGCAGGCGCATCGCGATTTGGAAGGCCGCAAAACGACGGGAAGCCTTGTGCTCACGCCATAACGGCTAAGCGCTGATCGCTTTCTGATACGCCGGTCGCGCTTTCAACCGCTCCCAATAGGCGGCGGCATGGGGCGGCGCATCGTTCATCAGCTTGATCAGAGCGGCCAGATGCAGCGCGTATCCAACCATGACATCTGCAAGCGTAAAATCATCGCCAAGCAAATAGTCTTTGCCGTGCAACGCGCGATCAATCACGGCGAGATGCGTGTAAAACTTCTCACGGCTCTCATCTGCGATCCGCAGCACGCGTTTGTCTTCCGGCCCGCGCGTGTGCTGCAAAACAAGCGAAAGCGGCGGCGAGAGCGTCGCTTCGCCCGCATGCACCCATTGCAGATAGGTCGCGTAATCGGCGTCATCCATCGTGCGCTTGAACGGCGCGTGCCCGTGACGCTCCGTGAGATATTGGCAGATCGCGCCGCTCTCCGTCATCGTCACGCCGCCGTCTTCTATCGCGGGCAGGGCGCCGAACGGATTGATCCGCAGAAACTCGTCGGATCTGAGCGAGCCCGGATCAAACGGCATATGTTTCAATTCATACGCGACGCCGATTTCCTCTGCGGTCCAAATGACGCGAACGCCGCGGGTATGGCGGGCGTGATAAATCTTCAGCATAGCGGCCTCACGATAAAGCTGGCCGGCATTTTACGCGCAAATCCTTGAAAGCAAAAGCGGCGGACCTTTCGGCCCGCCGCTTCGTCTCGCTCGTGTGATAGCGCGCTAATTGTTCATGCTCTGGAAGAAATCTTCGTTGTTCTTCGATTGCCGGAGCTTGTCCAAAAGGAACTCGATTGCGTCCTGCGTGCCCATCGGCCCGAGGATGCGCCGCAGCACATACATCTTCTGCATGTGCTCCTTCGGCGTGATGAGTTCGTCTTTCCGCGTGCCGGATTTGAGAATGTCGATCGCGGGGAAGATGCGCCGGTCGGCGACTTTCCGGTCGAGCACGATTTCAGAATTACCCGTACCCTTGAACTCTTCGAAGATGACTTCGTCCATGCGCGAACCGGTATCGATCAGCGATGTCGAGATAATCGTGAGGCTGCCGCCGCCTTCCACATTCCGCGCCGCGCCGAAGAAGCGCTTCGGGCGCTGCAATGCGTTGGCGTCGACGCCGCCCGTCAGCACCTTGCCGGAAGAGGGGATCACGGTGTTGTAGGCGCGGCCAAGCCGCGTGATGTTGTCGAGCAGGATCACGACATCGCGGCCATGTTCGACAAGCCGCTTGGCTTTCTCGATCACCATTTCCGCGACCGAAACGTGGCGCGTCGCCGGTTCATCGAATGTTGAAGCGACCACTTCGCCCTTCACCGTGCGCTGCATGTCGGTGACTTCTTCCGGCCGCTCGTCGATCAGCAGCACGATCAGGAACACTTCCGGATGATTGCTCGCGATCGCTTTCGCGATGTTCTGGAGCAAGATCGTTTTACCGACGCGCGGCGGCGCCACAATCAAACAGCGCTGGCCTTTGCCGATCGGCGCCACGATGTCGATCACGCGCCCGGACTTATCCTTCAGCGTCGGATCTTCGATTTCCATCTTCAACCGCTCTTCAGGGTAGAGCGGTGTGAGATTGTCGAAATGCACTTTATGGCGAACGCGATCGGGATCCTCGAAATTGATCGCGTGCACCTTCACGAGCGCGAAATACCGCTCGCCATCCTTCGGCGCGCGGATTTGCCCTTCGACCGTATCGCCGGTGCGCAACCCGAATTTGCGGATTTGATTAGGCGAAACGTAAATGTCGTCCGGCCCGGGAAGGTAGTTCGATTGTGGCGAACGCAGGAACGCAAATCCGTCCGACAGGATTTCAACGACGCCCATGCCGCCGATCTCGACTCCGCGCTCAGCCATCTGCTTGAGGATCGCGAACATCATGTCCTGCGAGCGCAGCGTGTTCGCGCCTTCGATCTCCAATTCCTCGGCGAGCGCCAAAAGCTCAGCCGGTGGTTTGCGCTTCAGCTCCTGGAGCGTAAGCGCGCCCGCTTCCCGGAGCTTCAGCTCGAGCGGGCCGGGTGTGAATTCTTCTTCTTCTTCGATGATCGCGGTGGTTTCGTCTGTCATGGCTCTTGCCTGATGCGCCGCACATCTGCCGAACGTGCCGGGCAGGGGCGCTTGGTTTGCTGTGAGTTCGGCGGAAAGGGAAGGATAAGATGCGCCGCCGGCGCGAGCACGCGGACGCGGCTCTGTACGGATGTAGAGCCACATTCGCGGCAAGCCGTCAAGACGGCGTTAAAACGGCTCCAGCGTCACGAGCAGCACAATGGCGATCGCAATCAGAAACGGTATCTCGTTCGTCATGCGCCAGAACTTTTCGGAATAGGGGCGCTCGCCTTTCGCCAGCTTCTTGCCCGCCGAAACCAGAAAGCCGTGATAGCCGGAAAGCGCCAGCACAAGCGCGAACTTCGCCCAGAACCAATGCGGCGTGTGCGCAAGCGCAGGGAAAAATCCAACCGACCAGTCGCCGATAATATAGGTGGCGAAGAGGTGAAGTCCAAATACCCACGCTAAAATCATGGACGGCGTCAGGATGATGTTCCGCAACGCTTTCGATGCGGCGATCATCTTCTGCTCAAGCTCGCCGCCTGGGACCGCGCCAGTCTGGTAGGCGTAGAGCCGCGGCAGCATGAGCATCCCCGCCATCCAGGCGATTACGGAAATGATGTGCAGCGCACGAACGAGATCGTAGCTCATGCCGAAGCCTTATGCGGGCAAAGCGAAAACTGTGCAGGGCAGATGCGGCCATCCGCTTCGGATCGCAACCCCCCCGGTGTGGCGATCGCGCGCGCAGCGAGATCAGCCAGCGTCTCGATAAAGCCGGGCGCATCCGAGAGGGCAGGCGCGCGCAGATAAAACGGTAATCCCTTCACGCCAGCGTGCTGCGCGTACTCGATGTCAAGCTCGACCAGCGTTTCGATATGCTCAGAAACGAACGCAATCGGCGAAACGATCACGCCTTTGCCGTTAGCGCCCGCCTCATCAATCGCCTCAACCGTCGAAGGTCCCAACCATTTAAGCGGTCCCACACGTGACTGATAGCAGATGCGATGCCCCCAATCCTGCGGCAGCAAAGCGCGCACAGCGGCGACGCTGCGCTCGACCTGCCATTGATAGGGGTCGCCCGCATCGACCACTCTTTGCGGCAAGCCATGCGCAGAAAAAAGAACGCGTGGGTTCTCCGGCGCGCCGGCATCTCGCCACGTTTGCAAAATCGCATCGGCATGCGCCTGCGCAAACGCAGGCATGCTCGGATAACAACAAATCGCGGAAGCGGGCAGGCTGCTTTCTTTAGCCCACTCCTTGAGCGACGACGCCGTCGTTGTCGTCGAATATTGCGGATAGAGCGGCAATAGCACCGCTTCAGTCGCGCCCCATTCAAGCGCATACGTCACCGCATCCTTCGCGCGCGGCGGCCAATAGCGCATTGCGACAAAGATCTTTCTCGCAATGCCGAGATCGCGCGCGGCAAGCGCGCGCTCGAGCGCTTCAGCCTGTTTCAGCGTCTCCGGCACAATCGGCGAACCGCCGCCCATAAAGGCGTAATTCGCCTGCGCCGTCTTTTCACGCGTCGAGGAAATCAGCGCGGCGATCATCGTGCGGAGCGGGAAGGGCGCGGAGATGATCGCGGGATCATTGAACAAGTTGAACAGAAACGGACGCACCGCCGCCGGCCCATCCGGACCGCCGAGATTGAACAGAATGATCGCAACCCGGCGCTCGCTCACGTGCCGCCTTTGATGACCGCGACGGCGCGCGCCACATTTTCGATCGGCGTTTCCGGCGTGATGCCGTGGCCAAGATTGAAAATGTGCGGCCCATCCTTGAACGCTGCGATCACCTCGCGCACGCCATCCTCAAGCGCTTGCCCGCCAGCGATCAAAAGTTGCGGATCGAGATTGCCCTGCAACGCCATCCCGGATGGCGCTTCGCGGCGTGCAAAACGGGCCGGCGTCTGCGTATCGACGCCAAGAGCGGTCACGCCCGTTTCCCGCGCATACCGCCCAATGAGCGCGCCGGCGCCGCGCGGAAACCCGATCACCGGCGCGGTCACGCCAAGCTCCCGGAGACGTTTCACGACAAACGTCGTCGGCTTAAGGATAACCCGCTCGAACAGAGATTCCGGAATCCCTTCCGCCCAGCTCTCGAAAATCTGCACGCAATCGGCCCCTGCCTTCACCTGAGCGGCGAGGTGATGCGCCGTCGTCTCCGCAAGCACCGCGAGGAGGGCGTCGACATCGACAGGCCGCTGATAGGCCGCCCGCCGGCAGCGATCCTTATCGCCGCCTTCGCCCTGAAGCATGTAGGTCGCCACCGTCCACGGCCCCCCCGCAAACCCGATCAGCGTCGTCTCCGGCGCGATGGCGCCCCGCAAGCGCTCTACGGTCTCATAAACCGGCGCAAGCCGCTGGATGGCCTTCTGAGGCTCCCCGAGGCCCCACGCCCCTGGCTCATAGATGAGCGGCTCAAGCCGTGGGCCTTCACCCTCGACGAACCAAACCTTCCGCCCCAGCGCATCCGGCACGACCAGAATATCCGAGAACAGGATCGCCGCATCCAGCGGAAACCGGCGTAAGGGCTGCAGCACCGCCTCCACCGCCAGGGCAGGGGAGTAGCAAAAATCCAAGAAATTCTTCGCTCTGGTCCGAAGCTCCCGGTACTCCGGCAGATAGCGCCCAGCCTGGCGCATAATCCAAACCGGAGGGGGATCGACCCTTTCCCCGCCGAGCACGCGGACCATCGACCGCCCAGACTTACCAAGACCGGTCATTCTTCTTCTTTCTAAATATGAAAAGGAATCCAGGTAGAAACTCTTGTAGTAGGCCGCCGCGAACTAGGAAAACCTCCTTGATCTTCCATTTGCATCAGCGCCAGCCGAGTTATCCCGGTTAAAAAATCCTTACCTCTGAAAGCAATGAGGCCGATCGCCCCAATTCTCCACCGTTTCAAACGGCGCCCCGCTTGCCCTGGATAACCCGTGGAGGACTCACGGCGCCGGCTTGGATGGTTGCGGGTAGAAATCCCGCTCCCGTCCCGGAGCGGGTTTTCCGGCCAACTTTTCCACCGCTTCTCCACATCGGCCTTGGCCCTTTCAAAAAGCCGGTTTACGCGTGATCTTGCTGTCATGAACCCAAAGCTCGGCGTCTACTTCAACGTGCATCTGGTGTCGGACTCTACCGGAGAGACGCTGGCAGGAGTGATGCGCGCCTCGTGCGCCCAATTCGACAATATCATGCCGCTTGAGCACACCTACTTCCTCGTACGTTCGGCGCGGCAGATGGATCGCGTGCTCGCCGAAATCGAATCGGCCCCCGGCGTCGTGATGTACACGATCTCGAACATTGAGCAGCGCCACCGCCTCGAAGTGCGCTGCCAGGAGCTCGGCTTTCCATACGTGGCCGTGCTCGATCCTGTGCTCGACATGATGAGCCGCTATCTCGGCCTTGAACTCAACCACCGCATCGGCGCGGCGCGCGTGCTCAACGCCGAATATTTTCGCCGCATCGACGCGCTGAACTTTGCAATGGGCCATGATGACGGCCAGCAGGTCGTGGAGCTGCGCGATTCAGACGTGATCTTGGTCGGCGTGTCGCGCACATCGAAAACGCCCACCAGCGTCTATCTGGCCAATCGCGGCGTGAAGGCCGCGAACGTGCCGATCGTGCCGAACGTGCCTTTACCCCCCGAACTGTTTGAGGCGAACGCGCCGCTTGTTGTCGGCCTGACCATTTCGGCGGACCGCTTGATCGGCGTGCGCCGCAACCGCTTGGCGACGATGAATGAGACGCGCGCCACATCTTATGTTGAGGAAGAATCTGTGCGCGGTGAAGTTTTGCACGCGCAGAAAACCTTCGATCGCATGGGCTGGCCGGTGATTGATGTCTCGCGCCGTTCTGTCGAGGAAACCGCTGCCGCTATTCTCAATATGCTGGCGGAGCGCAAGGAAGCGCGGGAAAAAGTATGAGCCTCATTCTGGCGTCAGGCAGCGCCATCCGCCGCCAAGTGCTTGAGGCGGCGGGCGTGCCGGTTATCGTCGAAAAACCGCGTGTCGATGAAGAAGCGGTCAAAGCAAGTCTGCGTGCTGAAAATGTAAAGCCGCGCGATCAAGCCGATGCGCTTGCGGAAGTGAAGGCGCTGTCAGTATCTAATTTGAGAATGGGCTTTGTCCTCGGCGCGGATCAAATGCTCGCGCTTGATGACGATGTCTTCGATAAACCTGCTGATCGCGACGCCGCGCGCGCACAATTGCAACGTCTGCGCGGGAAAACGCATATGCTGCTTTGCGCTGCGGTGATCGCGAAAGACGGCGCTGTAATTTGGCGGCACATCGAAACGCCGCGTCTCAGAATGCGCAATTTCACCGATGCGTTTCTCGATGACTATCTCGACCAGGTGGGGGAGGCGGCTTACGCCTCCGTCGGCGGCTATCAGCTCGAAGGGTTAGGCGCGCAATTGTTCGATCGCATTGATGGCGACTATTTTTCCGTGCTCGGCCTGCCGCTCTTGCCGCTTCTGTCTTTTCTACGTGAACATGGCGTGGTCGGGAAATGACGAAACGCTACGCCGTCATTGGCAATCCGGTCGCACAATCCCTGTCGCCATTGATGCACTCTAGTTGGATCGCGGATCACGGAATCGACGCTACTTATGTTGCGCATCTCTTCGACAGTGGCGAGAAAGCGTTTCATGAGTTTCTCCGGGCGCGTCCATTCGATGGCGCCAACATCACGGTGCCATTCAAATCCTGGGCGATGGCGGCGGCGGATACGCGCAATTGCGATGACGACGTCGCCAACGTGCTGACATGGGATGGCGAAGGGAAAATCGCTGCGGACAACACCGATGGCCGCGGCTTCATCGCGTCGCTTGATGAGCAAGCGCCTGGGTGGTCAGCGAAGAATGTGCTTGTGCTCGGGGCAGGGGGCGCTGCCGCCGGCATTGTCCGCGCGTTAAAACAAAAAGGCCGCGAGATTGTCATCGCGAACCGCACTTTCACACGCGCAGAAGAACTCGCCACGCAATTCCACGCAATCGCCGCGCCGTGGCAAGATCTGCCGGCTCTATTCGCCCGCGCCGATCTGGTCGTTCAAACGACAACGCTCGGCATGGGCCAAAATGAAAGCCCTGATTGGCCCTTCGCCCAGTGCAAACCGTCCGCATTCGCCGTCGACATCGTTTACAAACCGCTTGAAACGCCATTTTTGAAACAAGCGCGCGCACATGGATTGCGCGGGGTGGATGGCCTCGGCATGCTTATTCATCAGGGTGCGTTGGCGTTTGAGATTTGGTTCGGCGTCACGCCGGACGTAAAAAAAGCGCGCCAAAGGCTGTGCGCGGCGTTGGGAGAAAAAGCGTGAAGATTGTCGGCCTCACAGGCTCGATCGGTATGGGCAAAAGCGCCACCTCGGAAATGTTTCGCGGATTCGGCGTGCCCGTTTACGATGCTGACGCTGCTGTGCACGGCTTCTACGCCAAGGGCGGCGCGGCGGTTCCGCTTGTGCAAGAGCGCTTTCCAGAAGCGGTTGTCGATGGCGCCGTCGATCGCACGATCTTGTCGAAGCTCGTCGTGAGGGAGCCGAAACTATTTCAAGAACTTCAAAATCTCGTCATGCCGCTTGTCGGCAAACAGCGCAGAGAGTTTCTCGAGCGCGAGCGCGAAAAGGGCACGCCCATCGTCGTCGATGACATTCCGCTTTTGTACGAGCTCGGCAGCGAAAAGAATTACGATAAAATCGTCGTCGTGAGCGCGCCCGCTGAAATGCAGCGTGAACGCGTCCTCGCGCGCCCAGGCATGTCTGTGGAAAAATTCGAAGCTATTCTCGCGCGCCAAATGCCCGATGCGGAAAAGCGCAAGCGCGCCGATGCCGTGATTGATACGTCGCAGGGCTTCGAACATGCGCGCGCGCAGGTAAAAGCGTTTCTGGACGAAATCAGCGAAGCAGCTTAACGCACGCTTTTATGCGGGAAATCGTCTTCGACACGGAAACGACTGGGCGCGAGCCATTCATACGCGGCGGCGATGGCAGATTGATCGGTGATCGCATCGTCGAAATCGGCGCGATTGAGCTCATGAACCTCAACCCGACCGGGCGCACGCTACACTTATATATATGTCCGCAATGCGAAGTGCCGGAAGAAGTCGTGCGGATACACGGCCTGACAACGCATTTCCTGCGCGACAAGCCGCCTTTCGCCTCAGTCGTGGAACAGATCCTAGAATTCTTCGGCGACGCGCCTTTGATTGCGCACAATGCCGAATTCGACCGCAAATTCATCAATGCTGAGCTGATGGAGCTTGGCCTGCCTCTTATTAGCGATACGCGCTGCATTGATACGCTTCCGATCGCCCGTAAGAAATTTCCCGGCGCATCTAACTCGCTGGATGCTTTGGCCAAGCGCTTTCAGCTTGATCGCTACGGCTTCGATCTCGCCGCGCGCAAAGGCCCGGGTGGTCACGGCGCGCTGGTCGATGCCAAAATTCTCGCTGAAGTTTATCTCGAACTCAAAGGCGGGCGTGAACAACGCCT
>JBEVOS010000240.1:0-4776 GCA_040507435.1 Caulobacterales bacterium
AAGGCGTCAAGCCGGCAAGAAGTGCGGCATGCGCCGTTGCGACGAACGTCCAAGACGGAATGAGGCAAAGCCCGCCCCGAGGCGCGCGCGCGCGCAATGTAAGCGCGAGGGCGAGAGTGCCGTTTGTGACCGTGACGATACGTGTTCCGCTTTGGAAGCGCGCCGCGAGCCGGTCCTCAAGTTCAAGCACGAGGGGACCAAAATTCGAATACCAGCGCGCTGCGTCGATCCGTTCGAGATAAGGCGCGATCGCGTGTGCTGGCGGCGCCCAAGGGCGGCAGACCGGAATACGCCGCGCGTCCGGTTGCGCATGTGGTTGCGCGTAAGTGGGGGCAGGCAGCGCCATGTGCGCCCTTTCTATCCGGTCGCGCGAAGCGCGCCGGCGGATTGTGTTTCGGCGCACCATTCGCGCCACATGCCGCGCAGGGCGGCGCCGAATTCTGCGGCTGCCTGCGCTTGATCTTCAATGCGCCCGATCTTGAGCCGGCCACGCGCGCCGTGCCGCAACGCTTGCAATTCGTCACGACGGCTCGCCCAGCCAATCGCGAGAGCAACGTAGTCTTCCGGCGTACGCGCGATGAAATCTTCGAGGTCTGCTTCGCGCAGAATGCCGGCGCCGGTGCGCGATGAGGCGCGCGTGCCTTCAAGGGCGACCACGGGAACGCCCATCCAAAGCGAGTAGGTCGTCGTTGTGCCGCCGTTGTAAGGAAATGTATCGAGCCCAAGATCGATGCTGTGATGCAGCTTGAGGTAATCGTGAAGGTTTTGCCGCCGTTGAAGGATGAGCCGGTGTGTTCCAATGCCCTCAGCTGCGAATAGCGACGTGATCCGATGAGCGATCATTGGCGTGTCGACATTGCCGATCATCATGCGCGACCCTTCGGTCGCATTCAGAATGCGCGCCCAGCAGGCGACAACGGATGCATTGATGCGCCAGATCGGATTGAGGCACGCGAAAGTGAACGGCGCGCCTGACAATGAAGGCATATCGGCGATCGGCGCGCTGACTGGCGGCTGAAACGGTGCAAAGATTCCGGGAAGCCGAACGAGTTTTTCCGTATGTTGGCGCTCCGTAACGCCGGTTGGGTCGAGGCTTTCGCACGTTATGCGATAGTCCATCGTCGTCATGCCGGTGGTGCCGGGATAGCCGAGATATGTTGCCTGCACCGGCGCAGGCTTTAATCCAAACGTTGAAAGGCGATGCATTCCGGTATGACCGGAAAGGTCGATCAAAACGTCGATTTCTTCTTTTTCGATCCATTGGGCAAGCGCGTCGTCGCTCATGCCCATGCAATTGAGCCAGTGATCGGAAAGTTCGCGCAGAACGATGCTCGTGGTATCTGATACTGCATTGTTGTAGAGCGCGTAGACTTCGAACTGGCTACGGTCGAGATCGCGAAACAGCGGAGTGATGAAGTTAGCGACAGAGTGATTGTAGAGATCGCCGGAAACAAACCCGATCTTCAGGCGCCGCTCGGGATTGGGATTGTTTGCGTGTCTCTTGTTCTTTGGCGCGCGCCGCTCGAAAGCCTGCGCGAGCCGCTTATGCTCAGCAAAAAGCGCGTCGTCGCTGCACGTATCGCTCGCCTGCAGAAAAAAGAGATATGGCGTTACGGAATCGCCGGATTCGGATACGTCGACAGCTTGCTTGAGGTAGTAGACAGTCTTTTCGATGTCGCACAGCGCGCGATAAATGTTGGAGAGCACGAGAAACGCCCGCTCGCGGACTTCGGCGGCGTCAAGCGTGCTTTGCGCCAACAAGAACGCCTCTTGATACATTTCTTTTTTGATGAACGCTTCCGCGAGATTGAGCTTGGCGTTTGCATTGTCGGGGGCGCGCGCGACCGCGATTGAAAGCGACGCGATGGCTTCGTCGATATGCCCCATCTTCAAGAGCAGGGAGCCGAGGTTGTTACGCGCCAAAACGT
Organism: Caulobacterales bacterium; assembly: GCA_040507435.1. Lineage (GTDB taxonomy): Bacteria > Pseudomonadota > Alphaproteobacteria > Caulobacterales > Aquidulcibacteraceae > JBEVOS01. Next base: position 1,929 of record JBEVOS010000240.1, read on the forward strand.
GGTTAGGATCCAGCGTCACGGCGCGCTCAAGCGCCTCACGCGCTTTCAGCGCTCGGGCCGATTGATAAAGCGAAACGCCGAGCAGCGCGTTCGCCTCTGCATCCTGCGGCGTGAGTGCGACAGCCTTTTCGAACAACAGCGCCGCATCGGAAAAAGCGCGCGCGCTCATTGCCCGCCGCCCCAGCGCCATAAGCGCGCTGAAGTCTGCGGAAGCCGAGGGCGCGCCGCACGCTACTATCGCGGCTTGCGAAAGGCTCAGCCGATTGAGGATGTCAAAATTTTGAACGATTTCCCCACCCGCGATGCGGCCGCAATGTATGTCGTCCGTCAGTGCAGCGCGCGCCTCGTCATTTCGGCCGGCAGCAGCAAGCACGACGACGCTATGCAGTGCGCGCGCGGCAATCGGCGCCGGGGCCTTGCTTGCGATTGCGTGTTGGCGGCGGCGATCCCGTCGCGACATGGCGTTCCTTCCACCTGCCATCTTGGGCAAGAATCACTTTGTGATACTTCTTGTTTAGATCGGTTAAGGAAAAATGGCGGTGCGCTGACATTCGGCGCGATTCGGGCCGCTCATGATCGATCCTCGCGCTTTTCTTCAATCTTGGACCGCTGACGCGAACGCGTCCTCGCTGCGTGCAGCGGAACGTTTTCTTGCCCCAGCAAACGCGCATCGCCGCTATGTAATGGGCCGCAATGAGCATGCGGCGGCGCTCGACGCAGCGATCGGAGTTGTGGGGTTCATCGACGATTTTGCCGGCGACGCGCACGAATGGTGCGGCAAGCCGGTGCTCACCACATCGGACGCGCCCGCCGACGCGCTCATCGTCCACGGCGTTTTCAGTCAGAAGCCGCAAAGCGCGTGGCGCAGCTTATCTGCAGCGCGAGGCGAGAGCGCGCTTTGCTATGCGAGCCTTTTGCATGTCGCGCCAAGCCTCGTTCCGCTGCCGAATTTCGTATCCGAGATGCGCGACGACGTGGAACGCAATCCCGACGGGTGGCGCACATTGTATGAAAGTCTGGAAGACGAAACGTCCCGGTGCGTGTTCCGCGATCTCTTCCGCTACCGGCTGACGGGCGACATTTCGTTTATGGCTGGCTATGAATGGAATGTCGGCGAGCAATATTTCGATGCTGTCGCGCGCACCGGAGATGCGCCAGTTTTCGTTGATGCTGGCGGTTTCGACGGCGACACCGCAGAAGCATTTTGCGCGCATTATCCAAATTATCGCCGCGTCTATGTGTTCGAACCATCGCCGGAAAATATGCATAGCGCGCGCGCGCGGCTTAGCCGCCATAGCAACATTGTATTCGACCAGCGTGGCCTTGGCGCTGTGGCGGGGCGCGTGCGCTTCGAGCCTGCGAACGGCTCGTCGAGCGCGATCAGCGAATCCGGTTCTGCCGAGATTGAGATAGTGACGATCGATGAGGCGGTGATGGAGCCGGCGAGCTTTATTAAAATGGATATTGAGGGCGGCGAGTACGATGGGCTGCGCGGCGCCGCGGGGCAGATCGAAGCGCACGCGCCGACGCTAGCGCTCGCAGTCTACCACAGCGCACGCGACTTTTGGCGGCTGCATGCGTTCACAAAGCAATTGCGGGCCGATTATCGCTTATATCTCCGGCACTACACCGAAGGCTGGGCAGAGAGCGTGCTTTATCTCGTCGCACGCTAGCTAAGTTTGCTCCACGAAATCGCGAGCATCGACGCTTCGACATGCGTGACAGGATGCGTTTCAGCCAGCTTGTTCACATAAGCCGTCACGTCGGTATGCGTTGGCGAGCCGTAATCATGCCAGATGATCACAGCATCTTCGTCCGCCATTTCAAAAGCCTTTTCGGAATCGCTCTTGACTGTCGCGTAGTCGTGCCCGCCGTCGATGAAGATGAGGTCGAATGCGCGTCGGAAGCCGAATGCGTCAAGATCAAGTGTCAGGCTATCGTGGAGAAGAGGGCGGATCTTGTCGCGCAATGCTTGGTCCGCCTGCATGATATATGGCGCGCCTTCGTTGGCGCGCACGCCGCGCAGATAGTGATCGTTATCGACGCTCGCTTTGCCGGCGGCGTTCCTCGCATGCATCGCGGAGACTTCCGCGGGGTCGATATCCAGCGTTGTAATGCGCGCATTGGGTGTGCTGTTCATCGCCAGCAAAACCGATGTCGCCCCTTTATAGGTTCCAAACTCGAAAATATTCTGGGCGCCGCGCAGTCTCACGAGCGATGCGATGAGCGCGCCTTCAAGCAATGTAAGTCCGCCGATATCGGTCGGCGGCATAATTGAATGAAACGGCACATTCTCGTTCGGGAACGCCGCTTCGATCATCCCAAAGATAATTTTAGGGCGAATGCTGCGAAGGAGCGAAGATGGCGCGCGCGGCGCGGCGTAAGAGAGCATCGTGAAGCCTCAGCGCTTTGTAAAAAGGTCGGGGTGGTGATGTTTGAAAATGTCCGGATACTTCGCGCGCGCCGTAAACCAAGTGCGCTCGTAAAGTGCATCATCCATGAACGGCCCATAGCGCGCCGTCGCAACCCAGCGCGAGCACATGCTGCGGTTCGCGCCGCTTTTGTGTAATGAAAGCGCGTGAAGCAGAAGGAGATCGCCAGGATACATATCAGGCGCGATGACGGCTTCACGATCCCAGGCTGCTCCGCGCGCATCAAGATCCTTAATGCCGATATAGCGCGAATTGTGGAATTGTTGCTTGGCCTCTTCGTCATACGCGATAGGCTGCAAACCGGCGAGCGGCGTCCGAACGTTCAAACGGCCCATATCGCCGGTGACAGGCCGAATAGGGATCCACGCCGTCGCCGCGTTCATCGCAAGCATGTTGTACGGATAATCTTGATGCCA
>JBEVOS010000086.1:0-9502 GCA_040507435.1 Caulobacterales bacterium
ATCGCGAGCCCGTCGGACAGCACGCGGCCACGCATCGTATCGGCGCCGCTCGGGCGAACTTCAACGCCGCGCAACGCTTCCGGATCGCCGAAGGCGCCGGACGCAACGATTTCTGCGAGTACGGTGGCTATCGTCTGCAGCGCTTCGACTTCGTCGTCGCCATAAACGCGCGCGACTTTGTTCTGTACGACGAGCACGCCGAACACACGCTCGGAGCGCACGATCGGCACACCGAGGAATGACATGAATGGATCTTCCCCCGTTTCCGGGCGATAGGAGAAGCGTTCGTGATGAGGCGCGTCCGCCAAGTTAAGAGGCCGCGCCGTCTGTTCAACGAGACCGACAAGACCTTCGCCCGCTTTTAGGCGCGTTCGGTGAACCGATTCGGCTTTCAGGCCTTCCGTGGCGAAGAGTTCATTAAGGCCGCCGCGTTTCAGGTAGATGGAGCAAACGTCCGCCACCATTGTGACCGCGATCATCGAGACGAGCTTATCGAGGCGCTCCTGCGCGGAGCCGCCTGTTTCCATGATCTCCCGCAGCTTGCGCAGCAGGACTCTGGAACCGGGGACGTTCGCCGCCGGGCTCGCCACCTTCAGCCTCCGCCATCCTCAGTGCAGTTAAGCAGCATCCAAACCATAAGCCGTGTGCAACGCACGCACAGCAAGTTCGGTGTACTGCGCATCGATCAAAACGCTAATTTTGATCTCCGACGTAGCGATCGCCTCGATGTTGATGCCCTTCTGAGCGAGGGCCGAAAACATCGTCCGCGCGACGCCCGCCTGACTTTTCATGCCAATGCCGATGACGGAAACCTTGGTGACGTCACGGCGCACCTGAAGATCCTGGTACGTGATCTTATCCCGTGCGGTCGCGATCACATCCACCGCGCGGGGCGCATCCCGATCTGGGCAGGTGAATACGATATTTTGATCGCCAGGACTTTTAGCGGCGCTCTGGACGATCATATCAACGTTGACGTTCGCTTCCGCCAGGCCGCCAAATATGGCGGCGGCGACCCCAGGGTGATCTTCGACACCGAGCAACGAAATTTTCGCCTCGTCACGGCTGTAGGCAACCCCAGAAACGACTTGTTTTTCCACGATTTCTTCCTCGTCGCAGACAATGGTGCCGGGGTTTGGTTCACCCGGCTCTAAAAAACTCGACAGCACCCGGACCGGCACGCGCTTGGCCATCGCCAGTTCTACGGAACGGGTTTGGAGGACTTTCGCACCGAGCGACGCCATTTCCAGCATCTCCTCGTAGGAAATTTTCTCCAGCCGCTGAGCTTTGGGAACGATACGAGGATCCGTCGTATAGACGCCATCAACGTCCGTGTAGATGTCGCATCGCTCCGCGCTCAAAGCGGCGGCGACCGCCACCGCCGAGGTATCCGAGCCGCCCCGGCCTGGTGTAGTGATGCGATCTTCCGCGGTAATCGCCTGAAATCCTGGAATAATCGCGACTTCGCCGCGATCAATCGCTGCGCCGACCTTGTCGGCTTCAATGCTGTCAAAGCGCGCGCGCGCATGGGTGGCGTCTGAGCGCATCGGCACCTGCCAAGCCTGCCAAGACCGTGCAGGGACCCCCATCGATCGCAACGCGAGGGCGAGCAAGCCCGTTGTCACCTGTTCACCGGTGGAAACGACGACATCATATTCGTCATCGAAACCCGGCTGGCCGGAGCCTGCCTGCACGCCGAGCTCCCCCGCCGTGTCCCGCGCAAGCTTTACAAGCCGGTCCGTCTCACCAGACATCGCCGAAACCACCACCGCGAGGCCTCGCCCAGGCTTTCGTTCCGCCGCGACGATCCGGGCGACGCGTTTGATGCGTTCCGGATCGCCCACTGACGTACCGCCGAACTTCATCACCAGACGCGTCATCGCCCTCTTCTTACTTCCGTTTGTTGCGAAGCGGGGCTCTAGCATGCGCCGCGCGACAGGGGAAACGCGGCTTGACCGCGCTGCGCCAAAGCCCGATCTCACGGCGCGTGAGCGCTTCAACACTCGACCCGGCCGAAATCGCCAAGTTCGGCAAATTGGCGGCCGAATGGTGGGATCCTAACGGGCCCTTCGCGGCCCTGCATCGGATGAACCCTTTGCGGCTCGGCTTCGCGCGCGACCGCGCCATCGAGCATTTCGGAGTGCGCCAGCCTAAGCCGCTTACCGGATTGCAAGTGCTTGATCTTGGTTGCGGGGGCGGTCTGGTCTCGACGCCATTGGCCAGATTGGGAGCCAACGTGCTTGGGCTCGATGGGGCGGAAGAAGCCGTGATGGCCGCACGCGCTTATGTCCAAGAGGCGGGGCTATCGGCGAAATTTGAGGTTGGAACGGCGGAAGGCCTCGCTGAGCGAAGGGCGGGGTCGTTCGATCTTATCACGGCGCTCGAAGTGGTGGAGCATGTCGCTGATCTTAACGTATTCCTTGCGGCTGTAGTGACACTGTTAAAGCCTGGCGGCCTGCTCGTCGTCTCGACGATCAACCGGACGCCTCAGGCGCGCGCGCTAGCGCTTTTTGCTGCGGAAAAGGTGCTCAACATGGCGCCCGATGGCGCACATGAATTTGAAAAGCTCGTTACGCCCGATGAGTTGCAAGGCGCAGCGCCCGCGCTTGAGTGGGATCACCCAATTGGCATGAGGTTCAATCCACTGCTGCGTTCGTGGTCGCTTAGCAGCGATCTTTCGATCAATTATCTTCGCGCGGCGACAAAGCCTGCGAGCTGACCACTCGAGTCACATCAATCTCATGGTCATAAGCTGCCATATGGCCGTAGTGGCCGGGCGCGCTCAGATTTCCTTCAATCGTGACGCGCGCACGTCCCCAAGGCGGACGGGCGCCGCTCTTTTCAAGAGCGTGCCGAAGCTGCGCTTGAACATGCTCGTCGGCAGAGCTTACCCACCAGTTCTCGCTTGAGCCATCAGGGCGGATTGAGCTCGTCTCGAACTGAAATGTGTAGATGCCGGCCCAGCGCTGCGGCTCTGCGGCCGACGTTGCGCACGCAGCAAGCGACGCCATAGCAGCAATTGAGAGCAGCGCCGTCTTCATGAGCATCCTCATGCGCGCTTCATGTTGAACGCACGCTGACGCTAATTCAGCTTCTTCGGAGGCGTCGGCGCAAGCTCCGGCGGCAGCGGCGCCACGGGAAGCCCCTCCTCCGCTAATTCCTTTGCTTGCTCGGGCGTCGCCTCACCCCAGATGGGGCGATCATCGCTCACGCCATCATTGATCGCGCGCGCCTCGTCCGCGAAGCGATCGCCGACATAGTCAAAATTCTCGCGGATATGCTCTTTGACCTTCGCCGCCATCGCCATGGCGACCGCGCGGGGATTCGGTTCTTTGCGCGTCTTATTGTCTGTTCTGACAACATTCGGCGCCATCGGCGCTTTCTCAATTTTCGACGATCCGCAATGTGGGCATTCGACAAGCGATTTCGCCGCCTGATCATCGAAATCAGAGCTATTGCGAAACCAGGCTTCGAATTCATCGCCATTTTCACAGCGCAGCGAATAGTGAATCATCTTTGCGTCACTTGGGGCCGGTGAAGGTGCGACCGCCGCGCCAAGCCGGCACTTTTGCGCGCGCGTCCTGAACAAGATCCAAATTTAGATCGGCAATCAGCACACCCGGCTCGTCGTGATCGAACCCGGCAATCACTTTCCCCCAGGGATCGACGATCATCGAATGGCCCCAAGTTGCACGGCCATCCTCGTGCACTCCGCCCTGCGCAGGGGCGACCATAAAGGCGCCCGTTTCAATTGCGCGGGCGCGAATGAGCGTTTCCCAATGCGCTTCACCAGTTGGTTTTGTGAATGCCGCGGGCGCGAAAATGATATCAGCATTCGCGCTCGCTAGAGCGCCGTAGAGCGGCGCAAAGCGCAAATCATAGCAGATCGTCAGCCCAAGCTTCGCACCGAGCGGCCCTTCAGCGATGACTGCTTCGCAGCCCGGATCGAAAGAATTGCTCTCGCGATAGGCCTCGCCGCCGCCCAGGGCGGCTTCAAACAAGTGAATCTTGTCATAGCGTGCGGCGATCTTTCCGCCCGGCGTGAACAGCAGTGAGCGATTCAACCCCTTCCCCGCGCCGCTTGCGACAATCGTGGAGCCGAGCAGTAGCCAGACGCCGTGCTCTTCCGCGAGACGCGACCATGCCGTGATTTCGGGATCGCCTTTTTCCGGACCAATCGCGGCGAGCATCCGTTCGGAATTGCGATCTAAACGCGTCGTGCATTCAGGCGTCGCGACAAGGCGCGCACCGTCTAGGGCAGCCGCTCGAATAAAAGGCGCCGCGTGCTTGCGATTGGCGGCGGGATCGATTCCGCTGCGCAGTTGCACGGCCGCTATACGCACTTTTTCAGCCATCACGCGCCTTCGAGAAGTGGATCGAGACCACCCTTGGCTTCTAAATCATAGAGGTCATCGCAGCCGCCAATGTGCCGGTCGCCAATGAAAATTTGCGGAAACGTGTTCCGGCCGCCCGCCCGCCCCACCATTTCGGCGCGACGCTCGGGATGCGCCCCGATATCAACTTCCACGAAATTGACGCCTTTGTGCTTGAGAAGCGCGACCGCCCTTGCGCAATAACCGCAGAAGGGGCGCGTATAGATCGTGACGCCCGGGGCTGACGCTTGGGGCATGCCCCGATTCTCCTTCGTACTGGAAATGTCATATAAGCACGTCCAGTGGGCGGACAACGCGCGCCAAAGTGACCACATGCACGCGCGCAGCTCCCGTTTTACGCAAAGCGCGTGCGCATGCTTCAGCCGTCGCGCCCGTGGTGAGAACATCGTCGATCACTACCACCGTTTGATCCGCGAGCTTCCCCCGCGCTTTGATCGCGCCGCCGACATTTCTGCGGCGTTCCTGTGCGGAGAGGCCCTCCTGGCTGCGCCGGCGTTTGTGCCGGATCAGGATGTCTGGCGACCATGGTTTACCAGTCTGCCGTGAAAGCGCCTGCGCGAGCCACGCGGCTTGGTTAAAGCTGCGCGCCGCCAGCCGTGTCCAATGCATGGGCGCAGGCGCAATAACGTCCGCTTCCTCAAGAAGCGGCCGCGCAGCCGCATTCATCCAAGACGCGAAGACCGTCAGTCCGTCGCGCCGTCCTGCCCGCTTCAGGTCAAGGATCATGCGCCGCGCATGATCATCGTAGACCAAGGCGGAACGAGCCCGGTCGTAGGCGGGCGGGTCTGCGGCGCATGCGCCGCAAACTGCTTGTGAGCCGACCTCCTCTGGCAAAGGGAAGCCGCATCGAAAACAGAGCGGATCAGTCAGGAATTGCAGCTCCGCCCAGAGTGCAGGTTCGATAGCGCCCGGGCGCGTAACTATAGTGTCTGACAGCAACGATCGCGGCGGCCAGATGAAATCCGAGGCGCGCGCCAATAGTCCGCGTTTTCGATAAACCGGCTTCACGCGATAGGATTGCGTCATGTCTTCCCCAGCGCCGCCATTCGAACCGCGCCTCGTCGTCTTACACAAGAGGCGCGCAGCACAGGGCTTCGATCAAGCCGCCTTTCTGCATCACCGCGCCGCAGAGGATTTGGCTGACCGGCTCGAAGCGATCCCGCGCAACTTTGATGAAGCGCTCGTCCTCGGGGCGCCTCGGATCGTTGAAAGCGTCTTGAACAATCGGCCTGATTTACGCGCCCGCATCAGGAACACGACATTTGCAGACATCGCGCCCGCGTCTGGTGAGATCGCAGCCGACCTGGAAGCAATTCATTTTGATGCTGAAAGTTTTGATCTCGTCGTTTCGCCGCTCCTCCTGCATTGGGCGAATGATTTGCCAGGCGCGCTTGTTCAGTTGCGGCGTGCGCTGAAGCCGGATGGCCTTTTACTCGCGACGATTTTCGGGGGCGAAACACTCAACGAATTGCGGCTCTCGTTTATTGAGGCGGAAAGCGAACTTCTCGGCGGCGCGGGGCCGCGTGTTGCGCCATTTGCCGAGCTTCAGGATTTGGCCGGCCTTCTGCAGCGGGCCAGCTTTGCACTGCCGGCCGCGGATCGCGACCGCGTGGCCGTTCGTTATGGCGATCCTATGCGGCTGCTCATGGATTTGCGCGCGATGGGCGAGACAAGCGCACTCGCAGAACGGCCTCCCGCCAATTTGAGCCGGCGCATCTTATTTCGCGCGATGGAGATTTACCGCACGCGGTTTTCCGATCCCGACGGACGCGTGCGCGCAACCTTCGATCTTCTCACGATGACGGGGTGGGCGCCGCATGAAAGCCAGCAGAAACCGTTGCGCCCCGGGAGCGCGAAGTCCCGATTAGCCGATGCGCTAAATTCCACCGAACACTCCGCCGGAGAAAAGCCGGGCGAAAGCTAAATCTTTTCGGAAATGCGAATGGCTGTGCGGCAGCCAAATTTAATGATCGCGCTGAGCACTGGATAAGCCGGCGCTTCTTTCGCGCCGTGATCAATCGCGGTATCGCGATGAGCCATTTCATCGGCGCGGAATTGATCGATAATCGCCTTCAGCTCGCGATCCTCTTCACCGAGCGCCGCACTTTGTTTTGCGTAATGCTCTTCGATGACTTCTTCGACAGCCGCAGTGCAGGCGTGCGCGGCTTTTTCGCCCATAAGCGCTGTCGCCGCGCCGAGACCAAATCCTGCGATGCGCCAAACAGGCGCCATGAGCGTGGGACGCACTTGGCGCTCGGCGAGCAAACGATCGAATGTCTCAAGATGGATTTGTTCGCCGGCTTCCATCTCGGCGATAAGATCAGCGGTTTCGTGCATGCCGGACACGCGATCGAATACGGCGCGCTGCCCCCGATAAATTTGAACTGCGCCGAATTCGCCTGCGTGATCGACACGCAGCATTTCAGCGCGGCGCTCTTCGCTCGCATGGGCGCCAGGAAAAGCCGGGGGCGATTCACGCATCGGACGCCTTCCGCGCGAAAAAGAAGCTCAGCGCGGCAAGCGCAAGCGAGATGAGCGCGTTATAGCCCGCCATGCTGACGCCGAACAGCGTCCATGCGGGCTTGTCGCAGGACGGCAGTTCGAGAGGTCCACTCTCAAGCAACGGCCCCAATTGGGAAAGATCGCCGCCTTCGCACTGCGCGACGATCAGTTTGAGTTCGACGCCCACATGATAGGCAGCCACGCCGAAGCTCAGCAGGAAGGCGAAGCCAAGCGCGATGTTCACGAGCGATGCGAGTTGCGGTTTTCGGCGCAGCGCGACGAGCGATGCCGCCGCGAGGGCGACAATGCCCCAATGAACTTCGCGCTGCTTCAGACAGAGCGCGCAAGGCGCAAGACTGCCGAAGGTTTCAAAGGCGTGCGCCGCAGCAAGCAGGCTTGCTGACGCGACAAGCGCAACAAACGGCCAATTCGAACGCAACCAGGATATAAATACCATGCGCTAGTGGAAATAACGCATCGCAATGATTGCGGCCACTATGACAACCGCGACGCCGAGCAGCACCATGCCCATACGTTTTTCCAAGACTGGTGCGATCTGCGGCCCGAAGCGCTGAAAAATGTAGGCGACCGCGAGGAAGCGAAAACCCCGCGTCAGGATCGACGCTATGATGAAAATCGGGATCGAGAAATGCAGTGCGCCCGAGACAATCGTCACCAGCTTATACGGGATCGGCGTCAGTCCCTTCAAGAAGATGAACCAAGCGCCCCATTTGTCGTAGAAAGCTTCCAGTTCGACGCGCCGCTCGCCCGCATACCCGAAGAAATTAAGGATCGCGCCGCCGATGGAATCCATCAGGAACATGCCGATCGCGTAACCGAGTAACCCGCCAAGCACGCTGGCTATCGTGCATCCAATCGCATAGCGCACCCATTTGGACGGCTCGGCGGCGGACATCGGACCAAGGAGAAGGTCCGGAGGAAGCGGAAAAAAGGAACTCTCGGCGAAAGACATCGCCCACAATGTCGGCTCGGCATAGCGGCCACGGGCTAAAGCGAACGTGCGGTCTTTGAGTCCGTCAAACATAAAGTGTGCCTAGCATGGTCCGGGCCATGCCGTGAGAGACCGCGCTGTCACACGGGAATTTGACACGGCCCGTCCGCTTAACCTAAGCCCACCTCCGCCTGCCCCTGTGGTGGAACTGGTAGACGCGCCGCACTCAAAATGCGGTACCGAGAGGTGTGTCGGTTCGAGTCCGACCGGGGGCACCATTGGCTAATAGCGCCAATTTTTTCGGCATTGGCGCTTTCCCATTTGGCGCCGTCCCCTGCCGCTCTAAGTTAAGGCGTATGACAAAAAGAACTCAAGCTGAGGCCGAGGCGGCCGTTCGTGTGCTTCTTGAGTGGGCGGGAGACGATCCCGACCGCGAGGGCCTCCTCGAAACCCCTGCCCGCGTGGCGCGGTCCTATCGCGAGCTTTTCGCCGGTTACGAGGCCGATCCGCGAGACTACCTGTCCCGCACGTTCGAGGAGGTCGGCGGCTATGACGAGCTTGTCGTGCTGCGGGACATCCCCGTCGTCAGCTTCTGCGAGCACCATATGCTGCCGTTCGTCGGCAAAGCGCATGTCGGTTATTTGCCCACCAATAAAGTCGTTGGGATTTCCAAACTTGCGCGCGTGGTGAATGGCTTCGCGCGCCGTCTGCAAATTCAGGAAAAGCTAACGGCGGAAATCGCGACCGCTATCCAGGATATCTTGGAGCCCGCAGGCGTCGGCGTGGTGGTTGAGGCCGAGCATTCCTGCATGTCGATGCGCGGCGTCCACACCCACGATTCGAAACTCATTACGTCACGGCTTCTCGGCGTCGTTCGAGACGATCCACGCACGCGTGAGGAATTCTTGCGATTGGTGCGCGGCTACTAGCGCTTTGCGATCGACTCCACGCGATCCCAGAACAGCGCGGGCAAGTCCGCGCCGCCAAAGCGCTTGAGCTCCCGCACCAACGTCGGCGAGGTGACGTTGATTTCGGTGAGACGTCCGTCGATCACGTCGAGGCCGGCAAATAGCACGCCCTCCTGCGCCAGCAATGGCGCAACGCGCGCTGCGATTTCGCGATCACGCGCATCCAGTTCTGTCGCTTGCGCTTGACCGCCGACATGAAGATTGGCCCGAAAATCGCCACCCGTTGGCACGCGCCGTACGACGCCGATCGGTTCGCCGCCGAGTACGAAGACGCGTTTATCGCCTTCCATCACGCGTGGCAGAAATTCTTGCACGACGGCAGGCTCCTTGCCGATGTTGTCAATGAAATGTTGCGCTTCGGCACGAAAGCCCGGCGCTGAGACCGATAATTTTACGACGCCTTCGCCGCCCGCCATAAACGCGGGCTTTAAGACGATCTGGTCATAATTCTTCGCGAAGTCTTCCAAAGCAGCGACATCGCGCCCGACCCACGTATTTGGAATAAGATCGGGAAATGCGAGCGTCGAAAGCTTCTCGGGAATATTCCGCACGCCCCGTGGATTGTTAATCACCAGCGTATCGGCGCGTTCGAGCAAATAGGTGTTCGACACGTAGCCCATGTCGAAGGGCGGGTCCTGCCGGATCAAGATCGCGTCGAAAAACGAAGCGTCGCGCACATGCTCGCC
>JBEVOS010000030.1:0-7180 GCA_040507435.1 Caulobacterales bacterium
AGAGGGCAGGCGCGTCAGCTCATCCTTGATCACCTCAACGCCGATTTTTTTCGGCGCGGCCTCATCTTCGCCTGGCAGGGCGGCAAGGTCAGGCAGGGCGGGTTTGTCGGCCGAAGCCATGCGAAGCTCGTCTCTTGTTTCAACGCATCTGAGCGGCGCAAGATAGGTCACATATAAGGGCAAGTGCGGCGGCGGCGCTATTCTGCTGAGTTGGGGGTAATATGCGGGACATTCTCAGTGCGGCGGCCATTTTCGCGCTTTGCGTTACGCCAGCTATGGCCCAGCCGAGGACTGGGGGAACGAATTACAGGACCCAGGTACAGAATTATTTGGGCGAGCAGGCTGGTAAGCACACTGCTGACGGTTTCCGTCAGGAGCAGGGGGCACGGGATTTTGTCCGCCAGCTGCGACTCGATGGCGGCGCGCTTTGGCCTTTGCAGCTCCAAGCTGGCGTAACGTATCGCGTATTCGCCGTATGCGACAACGATTGCTCCGACGTTGACCTTGAGGTTTACGATCCGTCAGGCGCATTTGTGGGCCGGGACATATCCACAACAGACATCCCTTATGTCGAGGTGACGCCGACGGCAGCGGGTCAATATATGGCGCGCATTTGGCTCGCGGCCTGCGAATCCGAGCCTTGCTACGTGGCGGCGCGTCTCTATCGGCGATGATTGCCGGCGGCTGATTTACAAACATGCGGCGAGGCGATGACGCGGCAATTCAGCGGCGTTATGGTGAATGCGGGGATAGGCGCGGGGGCGGCAATCGGACGGACGATGGCCGCGAATACATCTTGGGCGTTTAGAGCTCGCGCGAGGCGCGAGAGCTTGCGGTCGCATGCGTCTGACATGCGCTCGTTCTGGCTTATGAATTTTATGAATGATACGGCGTTGCGCCATCGCCTAGCGCGAGGGAGCGGCGGGGCATGAGAGTCGCGTTCTGGTTAACATTCACTGTCGCGCTGATCCTAGGTGCGCTCTACGGCGTCGGTTATTTCCTATTGCCGAATACGCTCGATGTGACGCGTTCCGTTTCGATCGATCGTCCGCGCGCCGCGGTTTTCGCGATGGCGAACGATCTCAAGATCGCGAAGGAATGGTCGCCCTATTACGCGCGCGATCCCGATGCGGAATATTCTTTCTCTGGCGAAGGCCCCGGCTCGGGGCAGGCGATGCATTGGATCAGCACCAACCGCCAAGTCGGCTCGGGCGGCGTGACGATCGTGCGCTCGACGCTCAATCGCGAGGTGGACACGATCATCCAGCTTGGCGATAGCGCGACCTTCAACGGGCGGATGATGATCCAGAAAACGACTGCGGGATCATCCGCCGCTTGGACCGTCTCTGCGGTGTGCCAGGCGGGATGGATCAACATTCCATGCCGCTACATGAACCTTGCGCTCTCAAAAATCATCGAGAAGGACCTCGACGATGCGCTCGCGCGTCTCAAGACGCAGGCTCAGCAATTGCCGAATGTCGACTTTGAAGGGCTGGCGCCTGAGTTTCTGACGGTGAGCGCGCAGCCGTTCGTCTATTCGGCAGCTCAAACATCCGCTTCGGACCAAGCCGAGGTCGATCGCGCTTTGGCGATGGGCGTCGATGCGGTGCGGCGCTTCATGGCGGAAAGCGCGATGACGCCGGCGGGGCCAATGGTGCGGCAAACCACAGCTTGGAATGCTGCGGATCAGCGTATGAGCTTCAATGTCGGCTATCCGTATTCCGGGCCGACGCCATTGACGGTGGTAAATGTGCAGATTGGCCAAACGCCGTCCGGCCAGGCGATGAAGGTCGTTCACACCGGCCCGCGCGAAACCGTTGCGGACACATACGCAAAAGCGTTCGCCTTTTTGCAGGCGCATCGCATTGCGCTACGCGAGCAGGGGTTACCTTGGGAGGTCGTGTCTGACGGTTCGGACGGCGCCCCAGCCTCAACACGCATTGAGATTTACATTCCGCTGCAATAGCGAGGACTCCTGCGGGAGATTTTCGCGTGAATGCAGATGTTGGATTGTGGCGCTTGGCTGCGCCGATCGTGCTGCTCGTTTGTTCGAATGTGTTCATGACATTCGCGTGGTATGGGCATCTAAAATTTAAGACCGCGCCTCTGTTGCTCGCGATCATGGTGAGTTGGGGCATCGCATTTATTGAGTATTGTTTCGCCGTGCCGGCCAACAGGATTGGCTACGGCGTTTATTCGGCGGCGGAGCTGAAGACGATTCAGGAGGTCGTCACGCTTTCTGTATTCGCCGTGTTCTCAGTGTTCTATCTCGGTGAAGCGCTGACATGGCGCCATGCGCTCGGCTTTGCTCTCATTGCGGCGGGAGCAGGTGTCGTGTTTTCGGCGCGCGCGGCGTGATCAGTTCAGGAACGCCGAGACCTTCTCGCGCAACGCTTCGCCGTCGCGTGTTTCACATTCCCAGATGACGAGCGGCCGCCACGAAGCTGTTCCGAGCTCTGCGATCACACGCGCATCGCGCGCCTTGTTGCGTGCAATCTTTGCGCTCCAATAGGCGGCGTTGTCTTTCGGCGCGCGGGCCCCGCGCGTGCAATCGTGCCCGTGCCAAAAGCAGCCGTGTACGAAGATGCACGCCCGTTTTCCTGGGAAAGTGAGATCTGGCTTTCCCGGCAATTCCCTGCCGCCGAGTCGGTAGCCAACGCCAAGCGCGCGCACCGCAGCGCGCACGCGTAATTCAGGTTTGGTATTATTGCTTTTGACAGCGCGCATGATCGCCGCGCGCTTTTCAACATCGAACACGTCAGCGCGTGTCACGCGGCTTCACTCAAGCGTACGCCCGCAAGCGGCGCGAGTAAATGATCAGATAGCCAACGCACAACGCTGACGCAGACGCCATCGCCGAAGAGATGCAACGCTTCGTTCGTGCGGGCAGGCAACGGATATTCGTCCGGCACGCCCATGAGGCGCGCGGCTTCGCGTGGGCTAATCAGCCTTGAGCGCACTTTGCCGTCTTGAATGATCAGCACGGTTTGGCGGCTTGAACCGCCCGCCGGCGTACGCAGGCAGCCTGCCACACCATCGAAGCGCGCCTCCGCGCGCTGAACGCGCACGCCATCTTCAATACGAATCCGCCTGAACAATGCTCCGGCATATTTGCGGCCATCATCATTTTTGCTGGCCCTTTGCATTTCCAAGACGCGCGCGCGCTGAAGCGGCGTCATCATAGCGAGCAGGCGGCGGGTTTTTTCCTCGTCGTCGAGTGGTGCGTTTTTATCCAGAAGATCGATCAGCGCCGTGTTGCGCGCGGGCGGCGTCGGCAGCCGCCACCATTGCCATGCCGCGCGCACATGGAGCGGCAGCCGTTCGGCCGCCGCAATCAGCCCAGGCGAATGAAACGGCGCGCTTGGGGCTGCCGATACGAGATCGCTATCAGGCTTGCTGCGCGTTGCGATCACAAACAGACGCGGGCGCGATTGCGGTACGAACAGCGCCGCATCGATCTCAAGCGCGCCGACTTTGTAACAGCGCGCGGCCAGCGCTTCGATCAGCGCGGCGAAATCTGCGCCGCCATTGGAGGTGAGAAGCCCAGTGACATTCTCAAGCGCCAAGGTTTCCGGCGCGCGGCCTTCGGCGTCGAGCGCGCTGATAATGTTGAGAAATCCCCAGATCGCGCCAGAGCGGGCGCCATCCAAACCGGCGCGCCCGCCCGCAAGGGAGACGTCCTGGCAAGGGAATGACGCCCAGGCGAGCGCGGCTGTGCCGGGTAAATCGGCTGGGGTCAGCGACCACACATCCGCTTCGCTCAAATGATCCCCACCGAATGCGGCCCGGTAGGCCCGCGCCTTGGCGGGAGAGAAATCATTTGCGAGAACACACCTGAACGACGGCTCGAGGCCGAGGCGCGCAAAGCCTCCGCCAGCGAAAAACTCGTACAATGCGGCGCCGGAATCACGGTGCATGCGGGTATAGTAACGGAATTGTCGGTCTGTCGCGCTACCTGGCGCGCACCGAGGGAGGGGGCGATGCGCACGCGCATCTTCATCGGAATAAAACTCGCTGCGCTCGCCGTCGCGTCGTTCGCCTTGTTGTCCGCTTGCAATCGCGAGCAGGATGAGGCGCCGCAGGACGAAACGGCGACGCAGGATGTCGGGGCGCTCGAACGCGCGCAATCCGCTGAGCAGCTCGCGGCGCTGGGCGGCCCTGCGAGCGCAGCGCAGCGTCTGTTATACGAGGGGGAGTTCCAAGCGTCAGGCGCGCTCGGAGATGTCGCTGCCGGCGAAGGCGCGTGGGAGCTGCAGCTGCTTGATTCCTATGCGCAATTTGTCCGCCCTGGTCTTGGGGAAGACGGCGGTGTTCCAGGTGAGCGCACTTACTATGAGCGCGGCATGCGTGTCGTCGCTGGGCCGCTTACCATCACGATCAAGCATGAAGCTTGTGCGCTGCCGAACGGCGTGAATTTGGAATACAGCGCGCATGTGCTGTTCGATGGCGTCGCTTATCAGGGTTGCGCGCAAAGCGGCTTAACCGCCGGCTCACGGGCCAGTTGGGCCTCTGTCATTTCCGATCTTTTGCCTGCGATCGACGCCTGCCTTGCCCGCGTTACGGAGCCGCCCGCGCGTGTGACAATTGCGAGCATCATGGACGAGGGGGTCGTTTCAGTGCGCATGCGTCAGGCCAATGGCCGCCGCGACGAGTGCCTTGCTGCTACAAACGGCGCCCGTATCGATGCTTTTGAGCCGGTCGCCGATATGGACCGGCGCAATGGCGAGGGCGATCCCGAGTTCGTCCGCGCTCCCGGGCCGCCGCCGTCAACGCAGCCGTGCCGCAGCGTTGACGCTGTGGATGGGACAAATGGCGCGCGCTTGGGCTGGCTCATCCGCAGGACGTGCTAGCCGGTGAGGGCGGTCAGCCAGGAATGCAGGATCGAGCCCAACTCGACGAGCGCGGCGAAGCCAATGCGAACGCCCGCATAGGCGATCGCGATAGACGCCGCGGCGGCCGGTAGCGATAGCAGCATCAAAAGGCCGTCGCGCTGTAACAATGCGAGCGCAATGATCGCTAGCGTCATTGCCGGGGGCCAGTTCCCGAATGGGATCGGCAATGTCAGCACGATCGCCATTACGAGCACGACAACGCCGAAAAGGATCGTGAACGGCGCGCGCGTCAGCACCGACCAGCGGGGCCGGACATATTTTTCGATCCTGCGCAGGTAGGGCGCTGCGCCTTTGATCGCGCTTTGCATGCCGTGACGCGAGAACGACCAATTGCGCACGCGCTGCGGGAGCCAAAGCTTTTTTCCGCCGAAGATCATCTGCACCGCTGGAGCTAAAAGCAGCAGGCCGAAAATAGTGGAAATGCCGGGCACATTTGGGATGCACATTGGCAGCGCCAGGATGAGCAGTAGTAAGCCGATCGCACGGTTTTCGAGTTTATCGATAAGCTCCGCGACGGTGACCTTCTCATTCGGGAAGGCGTCACGGAGCTCCTCCAGCAGCTGCGTCGCGCTGGGAGGGCGGTTGTGTTTCGGTTTTACCAGGGCGGTAGCGGTGTCCATGAGCTTAACAACGCTTAGGTGTGTGCTTCGGATACGAAAAGTAAGATTGTCTCAAAAAACCTTCCCGAGTGTGTCGTTCAGGTCTCGTCAACCGACGCGGCCCATGGAAAGGGCATGCTGCGCGCCGCCGCACTTTCTCTGCTCCTGTCGCTTTGCGCGTGCCGCGAAGGTGCGCCCGAAGAGCTTTCTGGACTCTGGAGCACAGGTCCCGCCGGATGCGGCGCGGGGATGGGGCTCGAATTCGCCGAAGATTCGATCGACGCCGTCTATCCCGGCGAGCGGCAAATTCTCTTCTTAAATCCGCGTTATGAGCCTCAGCGCGAAGGCTCAGCGTTCAAGGTGCGTATTGAATACGACGTCGCGCCGAATGCCCCGAATATGGTCGGCGTTCTGGATGTGGAGCGTGGGCCGGACGGTTCGCTGCGGCCGGTTTCGCACCGTATCACAGACACCCTGACTGGAACGACCCGGCTTCGGGTAGGATACGATCCGCTCGCGCTCGCCCTTACTGTCAGGCCATGTGCGCCAAATGCGTGGAACGGCGAACTACGCGGCCGCACCACTAGGTAAGCGCTGGCATAAGAAAAGGCGCGGACCTCGGCCCGCGCCTTCAATTGCTTCAAACCAGTAGGAATTACTGGGCGGCCGGAGCAGCAGCTTCCGGAGCAGCAGCAGCAGCCTGTGCAGGAGCAGCCGAACCATTGCAGGTCGCGAGGCGATCTTCCGCAAACGGAGCGGCGGATGAGCCAAAGAACGTCACGGCGCCGACTTCGCGGACAACGCGGCGGCAGCCAGACATCGTGACGCCGCCGCCAGTGCGGGAGGCGACGCATGAGCTTGCGGCGCAGTTCCAAACAGCGCCGTCAGCGACAAAAGACGTCGGCGCAGAAACTGGGGTAACCAAGCGGGCTTCATAGGTGCGCGGAGCGGCCATCGCCGGGATGGCGAGGACGGCGGTCAAAGCAGCGGCGGCAAGGGCGGCGCGGATCATTACGGAAGGCTCCAAAATTTATAGACTCTAAAAACGGGTTCTACGCTACACAGCCGCGGCAGCCTCGCAAGTTACTTCAACTGTTGACTGGGTGGTGAAATTGACGCGCCCCCCGGCCAGTTCGCTGATGCCGCTGCGTCACATCAAAACATGGTTAAATTTCTGCGGCGCGGGCCGCGCCGCTTCGCTACAACACCGGCGAAGGCGGCCAGCGCGGGGACGTCTGCCGAGCCAGGGGATGGGCGATGACATTACACAAGTGGGTCGTGGGATTTGTGCTCGCGGTGATCATGGTCTCCGCGCTGTTCGTGAACGCGCTTTTATTCAGCTCACGGAATTTCCAGTTCAATCTCGCACAGATGGCCCCGGCCACGAACGGCGTAATCTCGGTAGATCATTTGCTGGAGACGGACGCGCAGATTGACGCGATCCAGAAAGAAAGCGCCGATCAGCGTGGCGGGCTTATTCAGATCGAGCGTCAGCTCAGCACGATCAGCGCGGAAACCGAGGCTGAAGAAACCCGTATCAACACGGCGCGCGCGGAAATCGCTGGCGATGTGGCGACAATCGAAGCGCGCACCGGCGAGCCGGTTGCTGAATCGGCGGCTCTTCTCGACGCGCCGGCGCTGCAAGGGCGTATTCAAGCTTTGGCGGCGCGCCCTAATCTTCCTCCTGCG
>JBEVOS010000042.1:0-5269 GCA_040507435.1 Caulobacterales bacterium
AGGCTCAGCGCGCCGCCAAGCGCCATCATCGCCGCGCCTATGAATATGAATTGAACGAGCGGATTCGAATAGAGCCGAACAGTCCAACCCGCGCCGCCGCGCTCTGCTTCGCCGAGTGCGATATAGAGATCGCCTGTGAGACCCGATGCAATCCCAACCTCTGTCGTCGGCGTGCCTGCGCCCGGATAAAACCGGCGTTCCGCTTCGAGTTTAGGTGCGCCATCGACACTGAAATGCGCGCGCGTTGCGTAATAGTTTGGACCTTCGGCTTCCTCGATG
The DNA here is from genome assembly GCA_040507435.1 of Caulobacterales bacterium. Taxonomy (GTDB): domain Bacteria; phylum Pseudomonadota; class Alphaproteobacteria; order Caulobacterales; family Aquidulcibacteraceae; genus JBEVOS01. The sequence goes on from JBEVOS010000042.1 coordinate 280, forward strand.
CGATTGAGCGTAATTCGCTTACCCGCGAAATTGACGCTCGACCCCGGCGTCATCACTTCGGCCGTTTCAATCTTAAACGCAGTCTCGGCGACCGCGCCGATCGTCAGAACGCCCGCGCCGACATGTGCGAGGCTCATCGACCAAACTGCGAGCGGAAGCACGGCGATCTTCGCGAGCGTTCTACCCTCGCCGCGATTGATGCGGGAACGCAGGTAAATTGCGCCGCCGATCAAAAGCCATACGCCAACGCCAAGACCGAAAGCGGGCCACGCAGCGCCACGAAACAATGTCGCGATCAACACAAGCAGCGCGATAGCGAGCGCGGGCCATAATTGCTTCAACGCCGCGAACGCATCTGCGCGACGCCATGTCAGCAAGGGCGCGATGGGAAGAAATAGGAGCAGCAGCGCCAACAAAGGCGCGACAGTTGCGTTGAAGAAAGGCGGGCCAACTGAAATGAGCCCGCCCCCGCTTGCTTCGACAACAAGTGGATACAGCGTGCCGACAAGCACAACGCCCGCCGCCGCTGTGAGCCCGAGATTATTGAGAACGAGCGCGCCTTCACGGCTCACTGCGAGGAAGCCAGTGGGCCGCGAAAGATTGGGAGAGCGCCATGCGTACAGCCCAAACCCGACACCGAGCGCGATGGCGAGCAGCACAAGAACCGCAATGCCGCGACGGGGATCAATTGCGAATGCATGCACAGACGTGATGAGGCCTGAGCGCACCAGAAATGTTCCGAGAAGCGCAAAGCCAAAGCCTGTGATGGCAAGCAATATCGTCCAGCTCGCGAGCGAACCGCGCCGCTCCGTCACGATGGCGGAATGCACCAGAGCGCAGGAAATCAGCCACGGCATGAAGCTGGCGTTTTCAACCGGGTCCCAGAACCACCCGCCGCCCCAGCCAAGTTCGTAATACGCCCAGTAAGAACCGAGCGCGATGCCGAGCGTCAGCGCAGTCCATGCCGCAAGCGTCCAAGGGCGTAACGCTTTCGCCCAAGCTTGATCGACCTTGCCCTCCAGCAATCCAGCAATGGCGAGCGAGAACGGAACCGATAAGCCGACATAGCCCGCGTAGAGCATGGGTGGATGAAATGCGAGCGCGGGGTCTTGCAGAAGCGGATTGAGTTCGCGGCCTTCGAACGGCGCTGGATCGAGACGCGCAAAGGGGTTCGAAAGCGCGAGCGTGTAGATAAGCGCGCCAGCGGTCACGAGGCCCTGCACGCCAACCGCGCGTGACCAAAGACCAAAACCCATCTTGCCGCGAAATAGCGCGAGCGCCGCGCTGCATGCAGCGGACACGAGACACCACAGAAGCATGGAGCCTTCGTGGTTTCCCCAGGCGCCCGCGATTTTATAGATCAGCGGTTTCAGCGTGTGCGAATTCTGCACAACGATCGCGAGCGAAAAATCCGAAACGACGAAACGCGAAATGAGGATGAGGAAGGCGAGCGAACAGCCGATCAGCGTCACGAACGACGCGACGCGCGAAACCGCTGCGAGCGATTGAATTTCTCTCGCGCCCGCCGCGAGACCCGCACCGCCTTGCGCGAAAGCGGCGACGAGAGCGACAACCGCGAGAAAGAGACCGAGTTCAGCGAGCACTCACTCGCCCTTCCATTCGCCGCGCTGTTTCAGCGCCTCTGCGACTTCACGCGGCATGTAACGCTCGTCGTGCTTTGCAAGCACGCGTTCCGCCTGAAACGCGCCGTCAGCGCGCCAAACACCTTCGGCGACAACGCCCTGACCTTCGCGAAACAAATCTGGCAAAGCGCCGCGATAATTCACCGGCAATGTCGCGACGCCATCCGTCACAACGAAGTGAACGCTCGGCCCTTCCTGCTTCACGCTGCCTGCCTCGACCAGACCGCCGACACGCACACGCTGACCATCCTGCGCTTTTTCCGCGATTTCCGCAGGCGCGTAGAAATAGACGACGGAATCGCGCAGGCCCGCCAATGTCAGACCAGCGGCGAGCACGAGAAGCACGCCGACAACGGCAATGAGAATGAGGCGTTGATTGCGCCGGCGCACGCTGAACTCCCAATTGGGCGCGGACCATAGCCGCGACCGCTCAACGCTAGAAGGCGGCCTAGGCGCGACGATAGCGCACGATCATCGCGCGCCGCCGGATATCATTTGCTGAGCCATCGCCCGGCGCGGATCGCCGGCAGGGAGGCGCTTGAGCACTTCTCCCCAAAGGCGGCGCTCTTCGCCTGCGCGGCCCTCCTGCGTGGCGGCAAGCGCCTGATAGAGCCATGGCGTGGGATTTTCCGGTTCACGCTCAGCGACGGCTTGGAAAAGCCGCAACGCGTCCGCGCCGACGCGCCCCTGATCGATCGCGACAAGCGCGCGTCCGAGGTTCAGCATCGCGAATGTTGAGTTGGGATCGCGCCGCAGCGCAGCGTCAAAGGCGCGGGCGGCTTCTTCGGGGCGGCCTTCGTCGGCGTGGATGGCGCCCGCCGCAAGCAAGGGACGCGCATCGTCCGGATGCGCACGCGCTTCGGCGTTAAGCCGCGCGAGCAATTCAGATTGATTGTAGGATTCGACTGGCCGCTGTTTCAGCGCCTCGATTCTTTGATCGTATGGCGCGTCGGGCACTTCAGGACGCCCAAGCGCTGCATAAGCGCCAAGGCTGATCAGCGCAAAGGCGATGATCGCGACGAACGACAAACGTTTCTGCTGCCCGCCCGCCTTCCGGTAAGCCCAAAGCGTCCAGAAGCAGGCGAGCGCTACAACCAGCGCGAACAATGCGAAGAGGATGAGCGCAGCCATCAGCGTACGCTGTTAGAGCGTCAGAGCGCGCGTCTCAATCCGTGGCGGGAAGCCGCAGCCGCGCTTTGAGGCCGCCGAGATCGCTGCGTTCAAACGTTAGCTCCCCGGCGTAGAGCTGAACCGTTTCGGTTAGAATCGAGAGACCAAGGCCCTGCCCAGGCGCTGCTTCATCGAGACGCGCGCCACGCGTCATCACACGCGCGATGTCATCGCCCGTCAGGCCAGGGCCATCATCTTCCACGGCGATTTCAAGCTGGTTTGCGCCGGGCGTGGCGAGCGACACCACAACACGGCTGCGGCCATATTTGCATGCGTTATCGAGCAGGTTCGCGACCATCTCCAAAAGGTCTTCCCGTTCGCCGCGGAACGTCACGTCACCTTCCGAAACGAGTTCAATATCGATCGCTTTCACGTGATCGTATTTCTGCTCCATCATGAAGATGAGGTCGTTCAGATTTTGCACGACGGGCGTGCGATAACCTACTGTCGGCGCGTGTGCGCCTGCTTGGCTTTCAGCACGCGCAGCGACACGCGCACGGCGCAATTGCCGCTCGACGAAAGCCTCCATCTCCTCGACGGATTGCTTAACCATGTCGCCGTCCGCCTGCTCGCCCGCGGCGTTTTTCAGGACTGCGATCGGGGTTTTCAACGCGTGTGCGAGATTTCCTACATGCCGGCGCGCGCGTTCGACGACTTCCCGGTTGTGATCGAGCAACGCATTTAACTCTCCTGCGAGCGGCTGAAGCTCGGCTGCGTATTCACGGCCCAACCGATCTGCATTTCCGCGCCGCACCTCCGCAATGTCGCGCCGCAGGCGGCGCAATGGCTCAAGGCCAACGCCCATCTGCAATACAGTGATCGCGATCACCATCAGTGCGCAAAATCCGACAAAGACAGCGAATGCAGTCGCGAGCAGATTTGCGGCAGGCCTGATAATTTCCTCGGGCGCCACCGCAACGAGGACGAGGTAACGGCCTTCCAAATCCGGAATTTGCAAGATGCGCGCGCCGATCCGCAGCGGCGCGAGGTCTGGACCTTTGGGTGCGTTGAGGAAACGAACGCCGCGCGCATTCGGCGTACTCTCCAGCAGTTCGCGCACCTGCAATGGGGCCAAATCAATCGTCACGTCGAAAAGCGAGCGTGATGCGATCTGAATGTCGAGCGTATCGTTCTCATTGATACGTGCGATCTGAAAATATCGACCGCTTGTGGGGCGCACATAGCGCGGGTCAAAGGGGAGATCGCGCAGCACGATGCCTTCGAGGCCAGGCTCGGCGTTGCTCGCGAGGTTATCGATGACGCTCTCGATTTCTGGATCGATGAGCAGGCGCATGAGCCGGTTGGAAAAGAAGCCGTGCGCCGCCATCCCCGCGATGATCAGCAGGATCGTCGAGACGAGTGCAATCAGGCCAAACCGGGCGGTAAGCGATAAACGGAATGACCGGCGCAGCCGCTTCCACGCGGCATGCAGCGCATCCAACATTTATTGACCCGTCGCTGGATCAATCAGCCGGTAGCCAAGGCCTTTTTCCGTCAAAATGCGATCGGAGCCGATCTTGCGCCGCAGAATTCCAACGAACACTTCGATCGTGTTGGAGTCGCGCTCGTGATCTTGCGCGTAGATTTTTTCCGTGAGTTCTGTTCGCGACACGATGCGGCCGCGATGGTGCATCAGATAGTCGAGCACTTTGTATTGATATGCAGTGAGCTTCACCGGCTGCCCGTTCACGGTGACTTGGGCCGTCGCGCTGTTCAGCCGCAAATCGCCAACCTCAAGTACGGCGCTGCCATGATCCGTCTTTTGGCGCACGTGCGCGCGGACGCGCGCCAGCAGTTCGGCCATGTGAAATGGCTTCGTAACGTAATCATTCGCGCCAAGATCGAGCCCTTCGACCTTTTCGCTCCAGCGATCACGCGCGGAGAGGATCAGCACTGGAGTCGTGACCTCTGCCTTGCGCCAGTTTTTGAGGATCGTCAGGCCATCGAGCTTGGGCAGGCCTAGATCAAGGATCGCGAGATCATAAGGCTCGGTTTCGCCCATGAACTGCCCGTCTTCGCCGTTATCGACGGGATCGACCGCATAGCCGGCGTCAGTGAGTGCTGACACCAGCTGCTCACGAAGATTCTTGTCGTCCTCAACCACTAAAATCCGCATGTCGTCCCTCAAGAACTTCCGTCAGCGTCCAAGCACCTGGCCGGTCGATGCATCGACACGG
>JBEVOS010000094.1:0-7750 GCA_040507435.1 Caulobacterales bacterium
CGTTCAAATAGCATGAAGCCGCGACGCCGCAGCAATCCGCTCGTCCCTGCAATCGCCGCTTTGCTCGCTGGCATGGCTGCTTATGCGTGGCAGGCGCGCGCTCAACAGCCCATGGGCATTGAAACCGCGCCGCTGACGCAGCTGGACGGCTGGAGAGTCGGCGCGCTGAGCCGCTCGCAAGGCGCGTTGCCGCAATCGCTCTGGAGAAGCGCCGATCCTGTAGCGCTGGGCGCCATGTTCGATCGGCTGCCTGCGGTGTTTGAATCTCCCGCGGCCCAAGCTCTCGCGCGCCGCGCGCTTTTGTCAGGGGGGCAAGCGCCTGAAGGCGAAGGCGTGCTTGAAGCGATGCGCAAGCGCTACTCCGCGCTCGGCCGTATGGGCTTCGCAGACGACCTCTCCGTTATTTCGGGCGCCGCCGGCCCTTCCGCATCCGATCCCGCGATCGCTCAATATGCAGCGCAGGCAGAACTCGCGCGCAATCGCAGAACTGAAGCCTGCGCGCGCGGGAGGTTTGCGCAAGCTGAAGAACCGCCCGCCTTCTTGCTTCGCTTGCGCGCTTATTGCGCCGCTGCAATTGGTGAGCGGGCCGCCGCCGATCTTGCACTCGAATTGGCGCGAAGCGCGGGCGCAGAAGACGCATGGTTCCGCACCGCGATCGCTGGCGTAGGCGAAGGAGCTCCACGCCCGCGCGTCGCCGCGAAATACGATAGCAGCCTGAATGCGGCCGTTTCGCTTGCAGCAAACTTGCGCACGCCGCCCAATCCGCTAGCGAATTCATCGACGCTCTCGCTCGGTGTTTTGGCGCGCACGGAAACAACCGCCCAACCGCTACGCGCGCAAGCAGCGGCGCTTGCTTACAGGCGCAGCGCGATCCCAGCAGCTGAAGCGCGGCAAATCCTGCGCGCTGTGCCCACTACAGTTACGGCGGGAATTCCCGCAATCGCTGTCGCGTTACGCCGCGTGGAAGCCGCGCCCGGCTCCCTCGACGCTGCGCAAGCAATCGCTGGCGTATTGCGCCAATCCCGCACGCCCGCTGACTTCGCCGCCGCCGCAACTTTTTTCAGCCGCGACATCGCAGCACTGACTGTCGCGCCCGATGCGGAATCCGCAATTCTCTTTGCGCGCGCCGCCTTGCTTGCGAACGAAACTGATCTCGCGGAACGGCTGGCGGCGAATGCAGCGCAAGCAAATGCAAATCAGCTCAGCCTCGCGGTGACTCGGTCCGCGATCGCGGCGGCGAAAGGCGATATGAACATCGCCGTGTTGCGCACCCGCATCGAAGCGGCGCCAGCAACCGGTCAGCGCGCCGCAGCGCGAGACGCCGCGATCTTTGCGGCGCTCGGCTATGAACTCGATGCCGGCGCTCAAGCGTTTTTTGTCGCGGCGGCGCCACAGGGCGGAACGGCGGCAGACGCCGGCGTTTTGGCGGCCCTCGCCGCGGCGGCGCAGCGCGGATCAACTGGCGAAGTTGCAATTCTGGCCTCGGCCGCTGCTGCGCCTGGCATGCAAACACTCAATTCCGCATCGCAAATAGCAATCATCCGAGCGCTGCGCGATGCTAGCTTGAATGATGCAGCACGCAGTTTTGCGGTTGAAGCCATCTTGTTCGGCGCACAAACCTGATGCGCGATGGCGCGCGCATCGAAGCCTTTCTCGAAATGTTGTCGGCGGAGCGTGGCGCAAGCCGCAACACCCTCGACGCTTATCGCCGTGACCTTGACGACGCCGTCTCTGAGATGGGCGCGCTCAGCACGGCAAGCGCGGCGCGCGTAGAAACTTATATCGCGGCGCTCGCCAAACGCGGTCTCTCTGCCGCTACGGCCGCGCGCCGTCTATCGGCGCTCAGGCAGTTTTATCGCTTCGAATTGTCCGAAGGCATACGCGCGGACGATCCGACGGCGCGGCTCGAAACGCCCAAGCGCGCACGCGCTCTACCAAAAACACTTCTGACGGAAGAAATCGAAAAACTCGCCGCCGCCGCCGCGTTGAAAAATGATCCATCCGCGCTTCGTGACCGCGCGCTGATCGAATTGCTCTACGGCGGCGGATTCCGCGTCAGTGAGCTTATCGCATTGCCTGTGCGCGCTGCGCCGAAGCCCGATCAATCTCACATGATCGTCACCGGAAAAGGCGGCAAGGAACGCATGGTTATCCTGGGCGGGCCTGCGAAGGCCGCGCTCGCGGCTTATCTGGATGTACGCGAAACGCTTTTCCCAAAAGCAAAAGCACAGGCGCGCGAGCGCGCTGAAAAATGGTTATTCCCGTCCGCAACCGCCGCAGATGGTAAGCTCACGCGCCGCCGTGTGGCGCAAATTCTCGCCGATTGCGCGAAATTGGCTGGCATTGATCCTGCACGCGTCAGCCCGCACGTTTTGCGTCACGCCTTCGCCACGCATCTGGTCGAGGGCGGCGCGGACTTGCGCAGTGTTCAAAAACTTCTCGGTCACGCCGATATCGCGACGACGCAGATTTACACGCATGTCGCGGATGGGCGCCTTCGCACGCTGGTCGAAACCGCCCATCCCCTGGCGCGGAAAAACAACAAATAGGCACGTCATGCGCTCATTTTCTCTCGCAGCTATTGCCGCATTTCTGATGACAAGCTGCGCCGCGAGCGACCCAACCGAAAAATGGTGCCGCACAGGCGGCGGCCCAGATGGCGTTAGCTTCGTGTCTGTACGCACCGAAAATGACGCCGCGCCACGTGTGGACGCATGGATACGCCTTCGGCTCGACACGCAGAACTCCCCCATTCGCGCAGAACCCACACAAGTCATCATTTCTTACGAGGCAGCTGCAGGCGGGCTTCCGCCTTTCGCTGAAAAGTTAGAGGTGAAGAAGATCGAACTGCTGATGATGCCGAACGAAAGCGAGATCGCTAAAGTCGATGCGCCTATCGTTTTCCTCGTGCAGGCCGATCATCGCCTCTTCGGCCCCTATCGTGCGGGACGCGATACATTTGCCGCCATGCTCCGGACGCACGATACGATTGAAGGCACGCCGCAAAGCGCGCCGGTTCCGGATGTGATCGTTTCTCAATCCTCGATAAATGACCTAGCGGGCGCGATAGAGAACGCGGAAGACGCTCGTCTTATTCTACAAAGCGGCGGCCGTGATATCGCATCGCTGCCGATCCGCAAGGAAAATTTAGCTCGAGCGCGCGCCTCGATTTCGACCTTCGCTGATCGCTCCGCACAGGCGCAAGCGCGCAACGCCGAATGCCCCGCTAACTAAAGCCAGCTAACTAAAGGTAGGCGACGTCGCGGCGCGATACGAACATCATAACGACGGCGCTCGCCATAAAGTCGATGAGCATCATCGACATAATTAAGAAAAACTCCATTGTTCCAAATGCTGGAACAAGAAGAAAAAATCCCAGCGCAACCGAAAAAGCCAGAAGCGCCAAGGCGTTTTCCACCATCGTTGTCGTTGTGGCGCGCGTGGCTTTCAGCATTTCAAGGAACAACATAAACGCCGAAAAAAACAAAATGAGATGGCCGCGGTTCGCCATCCATTCCGCTCCGCTTGGGAGGCGCAATGATATTGCGATCGTAGCCATACTTTGACGCATGCCTTCATCGCCCATCGCAAACGCCAACATGCCATATAGGATCGCTGGCAAAATCAGCAGCGGAAACGCGCGCCATGCTCCGGCCACGACATAATCTCCATGTTTTCACGGAAACGCGCGCCGAAGCGGATAGTTCACTAAAATATGTAGCCGTAGCCTAAACCCCGTAAGCGGCCGCCATCTCCTTATCCTTCTTGGCGACAAGCTTCGCCAAATCGACCATGACCTTCGCCTGCTTCCAAGTTGCGTCGTCTTGCATTTTGCCATCGATCATCGCGACGCCAGTGCCGTCTGGCATCGCATCGAGAATCCGCTTCGCAAATTTCACTTCCTCAACATCGGGATTGAATACCTTTTTGGCGATAGGAATTTGGCTTGGATGCAGGCTCCACGCGCCTTCGCACCCCATCAAAAACGCATTGCGGAACTGCTGCTCGCACCCAGTGACGTCTTCGATGTCTCCATACGGGCCGTAAAAAGGCTTAATCCCATAGGTGACGCATGCATCCACCATCTTCGCGAACGTGTAATGCCAAAGGTCCTGCGCGTAGGAAGGCCGCTCTGCGCCATTCGGCGAAGGATCTTCGATCACGCGATAACCTGGATGGCCGCCGCCGATCCGCGTCGTTTTCATTTTAAGCGAGGCGGCAAGATCGCCAGGCCCAAGCGAGAGCCCATGCATGCGCGGGCTTGCGCCCGCAATCGCTTCGACATTTTGCACGCCCTGCGCAGTCTCGATCAGAGCATGAATAAGGATCGGTCGTTTGATCTTGTGCTTGGCTTCAAGTGAAGCGAGCAGCTGATCCAGATAGGCGATGTCCCACGCCCCTTCGACTTTTGGGAGCATGATTACGTCGATCTTGTGCCCGGCCTCCGCCACGATCTCGATGATCTCATCAAGGTGCCACGGCGAGTTCAGGCAATTGACGCGCGTCCACAGCCCAACATCAGCGCCCGCAAAATCGGCCGTAAGCGCAAGGTTGATCAAACCACGCCGCGCTTCGACCTTCTTATCCGCCGGGATGGCGTCTTCGAGATTGACGCAAAACACGTCGAGTTGAGGCAGAAGATCAGCCGTCTTCGCCAGCACCTTTTCATTGTGCCCCGGGGCGAAATGGATCACCCGCTCCAGCCGCACCGGGAGCGCGCGCAACGGCTCCGGCGCCCCAACCGCGAGCGGCGCGAAGAATTGGCGTGGCGGCTTCATAAAAATCTCCGGGAGATCGAGGGGTCTGTGGGGGTTTTAGCGCCTCACGGCCAGGACTGCTAACGCCTCTCCCGGTAGAGGCGCGCTGGCTTGCTCCTACAGCTTTCCCCGCTATTGTCCCGGCCCTTCGAGCGGCTCAGCCGCGAACGGGGCCTTTCGTGCGCTCTTACCTGAATTTCGAAAAATCGATCGCCGAGATCGAGCAGAAGATCGAAGAACTATCCGCCCTCGCCACCTCCTCGGGCGCCGAGGCCATGGGCGTCGAGCTGACCCGCCTGAAAGCCAAGGCCGAGCGCCAGCTGGAAGACGTCTATTCCAAACTCGACCCCTGGCAAAAAACCCAGGTCGCCCGCCATGCCGAGCGGCCCCGCTACCGCGATTACGTAGCCGCCCTTGTCACTGATTATGTGGAGCTTTCAGGTGATCGCTCCTACGGCGAAGACTCTGCGATCCTTGGGGGGATCGGGCGCTTTCTAGGCCGTCCATGCCTTGTCATGGGCCAAGAAAAGGGCCGCACGACCCAAGAACGGCTCAAGCATAATTTCGGCATGGCGCGCCCGGAAGGCTATCGAAAAGCCGTCCGCCTCATGGATCTCGCTGATCGGTTCAAGCTTCCGGTCATCACCTTCGTCGACACGTCAGGCGCCGATCCTGGCATTGGCGCCGAGGAGCGCGGGCAAGGTGAAGCGATCGCCCGCTCGACAGAACGATGCCTCGCCTTGGGCGTGCCCATGGTCGCGGTCATCGTGGGCGAAGGCTGCTCCGGCGGCGCAATCGGCATCGCGGCCGGCAACAAGGTCTTCATGCTGGAGCATGCGATCTACACCGTGATCTCGCCGGAAGGCGCGGCGTCTATTCTCTGGAAGGATTCCGCCCGCGCCAAAGACGCCGCCCAGAGCATGCGAATCACAGCGCAGGACCTCCTCGAATTCAAAATTATCGAAAAGATCGTCATGGAGCCTCTCGGCGGCGCCCACAGGCACCCTGAAACCGCGATCGCAGCGGTCGGGGCGGTTGTCGCCGAAGCCCTCGACGATCTCGGCAAGCTCAACGCCGACGAACTCCGCAAACAACGCCGGGAGCGCTTCTTCGCGATTGGCCGCTTTGAGGCAGGCGCGGAAGGCAGCGCCTAAACCCGATCTTTCCGAAACCTCATCCGGCGCCTAGACTCTATTGATGCGTTCCGCCGGATTTCAGCTTGCCCGCCCGTTGCAGGTTTGGGTTGTCAGCGACGGGCGCGCTGGCATCGAAAACCAAGCCCTCGGCCTCGCTGAAGAAATCGCCCGCCGCACCGATACGGACGTAAAAATTAAGCGCGTGAGCCTGCGCTCGCCCTATTCCTGGTTTCCATCTGGCTTTGTGCCCGCGCCCCGTCATGCGCTGACGGATCATTCTGATCCGATTGCGCCGCCATGGCCTGACATCTGGATCGGTTGCGGCCGCGCCTCGATACCGCTTTCCATGGGCGTACGCACGTGGTCGCGCGGCAAGACATTCGTGGTTCAGCTTCAAGACCCACGCGTCAATCCGCGAGAATTCGACCTCGTCGTTCCGCCAAAACATGACGAGCTGGAAGGGCCAAATGTTATATCCATCATCGGCGCTTGCCATCGTGTGACGCCGGAAAAGATCGAAGCGGCGCTACAAGAATTTCCATCGTCGCTCACGGAATTTCCGTCGCCGCGATTTGCCGTGCTGATTGGCGGTAAATCGAAACGCCAAGACATCTCGCCAGAACGGGCGCAGAAAATATCTGAAGACCTTTCACGGCTGCAAATGGCGACCGGCGGAACACTACTCGTCACACTGTCACGACGCACGAGTGAAGCCGCCAGAATCCAATTCCGCGCACGCCTCGCGCCAAACAGTGCAGTTTTCTATGAAGGCGAAGGCCCTAACCCGTATTTCGCAATGCTTGCAGCGGCGGATGCGATCTTCCTGACGCCCGATAGCGTAAGCATCCCATCTGAGGCCGCGGCGACGGGAAAGGCGATTCATATTCTCGAAGTTGATGGCAAAGCCGGTAAACTTGGCGGCTTTATGAAAAACCTTATCGATAGGGGCGCAGCGCGGCCTTTTCGCTTTCCAGTGCAAAATTGGAGCTATGAACCGTTGCGTGAAACGCAACGTGTTGCAGGCGCTGTTCTCACAGCATTCCAAGCACGCATGAGCGCAAGCTAGCTCACCTCAAACGGGCTTTGGTCCGCCTTAGCGTCATCCTGCATTAACGTATCGAGCGGATCCGTTTGCTGTTGTCCGTCAAGGTTTGTGTCTGGAACCTGCGCGTCAGCGCTTTCATCAGTCACGCCGGAAAGGTCACCGGTATCAACAACGGGGGCCTCGCGCGCAGGCTCGGCGTTCGCAAACGAAACCCGCTGCGCGTCGATCTCATCTGAGTATGGCTGCGCGGTCTCGGGGTCCAACCATTGCTCGCGATAGAATTGCCCGTCCTCTAAATCACTTTCTTGAGACGCGGCCGGCGTTTCCGGAAGATAGCGCGCGTCCGCTGAGCCAAATCCGCCTGTGACGACAAACGCCAGCAGTGACATTCCGATAAAGCCCGCAGCGGCGAATGATCCAGCAGCTTGAGCGAACCACCACGGCGTATAGCGCTTAGATTGTGCTAGCTCCGTCCAACGCTCATTTTGGGAGCCGAATTGTTCATACGCCTCGTTAGCGAAATCGAGCTTTTCCATAGCGATGTCCTCGGCGGCGCAAATAGAGCGCTGCACGCGAGAAATCGCGCTTGCCCATCTATGTTCCGCCGCGTGCTGCTTGACGGCCACGTGACAGGTCGCACGCCGCGAGCACGTTACGTGCGCTTAGGGATCGCCACAGGAAGGATTTCATAGCCCTTCACGAAGCTCGACAAGACGCGCCGCGGCGGCCCCGTCACCTCGATCACCGGAAAACGCTTCAAAATCTCTTCCCAAATGATCTTGAGCTGCAATTCAGCGAGCCTATTGCCGACG
>JBEVOS010000132.1:0-11003 GCA_040507435.1 Caulobacterales bacterium
CGGAGGCGCACCCATAAGTGTTTTTGAATCCGGTGCGATCATGATCTACCTCGCTGAAAAAGCGGGCCAGTTTTATTCGCAAGATTTACGAATGCGCCATGAGATCAATCAGTGGGTTTTCTGGCAAATGGCCAATCAAGGCCCGAAGTCGGGCGAATGCGGTCATTTTCGCCGGTTGAAGCCTGAAGCGGGCGATCAATCCTACGCCGTGCGGCGGTTCACCGACGAAGTGAACCGACTTTTTGGGGTGCTCAATAATCGGCTCTACGATCGGCCTTATATCGCCGGAGACGCCTACACTATCGCAGATATGATCTGTTACCCATGGGCGACCATGTGGAAACTCCATGATCAGAACATAGATGAGTTCAGCCACGTAAAGCGCTGGCTTGACGAATTGGCTGCGCGGCCGGCGCTCCAACGCGGCATGGCTATTGTGCTTCCGCCATCCGAAGATTCCGGCCTGTCGTCAGAACAGGAAAAGCAACGTCGCGAAAGCATGCTGCGTCACCAGAGGGCCCGCCCAGCGCCTGCTTGAACCAATTAAAGTTTAGCGTTGAACGAAAATAATTTTGTTTCCCTCGAGCTCGGCTATTGCGGCGCTATCATAGCCCAGTTCCAGCAGAACCTTTTCTGTATGCTGCCCTAATAACCCAGCATCTCCTGGAGTGTTGGGAGATCTCGAAAATGTTGTCATTGGCGCAAGACGCTGAATCGATCCGTAAATCGGATGTTCCGTCGGGATGACGAGGCCACATTGCTCGCCAACACCGTCCGCTTCCAAATATCGCGCCTCAACTGGGCCGCGCGCCGCAACGACGCACGCCACATCATGTGAACATAAAAAAGATTCCCACCAGGAAGCAGACTGTTCACGAAAGATCGCTGCAAGGATTTTGGTTAGATCGGCATCATCTTCCGGCCGAACATCTGCGATGGCTCGCCGGGCGTCCTCGCTGAGTTGCTGCGCACCAATGATTGCTCGCACCAAACGCCGCAATTCCTTTTCTTGCGGGGCAGCCAAGAAAACCCATTCATCCGACGCTTCGTATAAGCGATAGCGCGGGCCCAACCCGAATAAGCCATCGTCAGCCGTCAGCGTATTTGGCGCATCCGCATATTCAATCATCAACTCCGCAACATTGTGCGCAACGCTGGAGAGCATGGTCGTCATGATGTGTTGGCCGCCAGCGCCGCGCGCTCGCGCAAGTAGGCCAAGCAACATCGCCGTTGCGTTTACCGCCGCCGCCGGTCCGTCCGCATTGCCGACACCCGTTACAGCAACTGCGAGGCTCCTCGCGCCGCGCTTAATTTCATCAAGCGTCATGTCATCGTGGGTCGAGATCATTGCGCCAGCATTGCGCCATGCTAAACCGCCTGCGGCGCCAATTGTGGGGGCAAACGCTGGCTTGTCGCCGCACGGCCCGTCCTCTCCGTAACCCGGGCAAGATTGATAGATAATGTCCGGATTGATTTGCCGCACGGCCGTCTCATCCAGCTTGATACGTTCTGCAGCCCCAGCGCGGTACGATTGCAAAAGTATGTCGGCCTTCGCCACAATACGGTGCGCAATTTCTTGGCCCTCCGGCGTCGTGAGATCGACCGCGACGCATTCCTTACTCAGCATGGCCTTGATGCCCGCAACTTCCGGATATGGCAGCCAATGACGATTGCCATCGCCCTCAAGCTGCTCAAGCTTAATCACGCGCGCGCCAAGATCCGCGAGGAGTGACGCCGAATAAGGCGCAGGAAAGAAAGTTCCCAGTTCGACAATTGTAACGCCTGCGAGCGGCGCCGCGTTTAGCTGATGGTTCGCTGATATAGAACGTTGCTCAACGCTCTTCGGCGCTTCGTTCTGGCCAAGGCTTGGGGCTGCACGATTTGGTTGAGGCGGCGTCTTGCTCATTCGCGCAATTGCGCCTGGCATTCGTATTCTTCGTCGAACGGCGTCGTTCGTCTCCGCGATGAAGCCGTTCCAATTCATTTGCGGGTGATCAAGCAATTCCGTTCCAGTCGTAAATTTCTCCGCCCAAACGTTGGGGTTTCTTGCAAAAACAGTCCGCCACTCGCTAATTGTACGTTCGCGCACGATGCTAAGCATTTTGTCCCAAAGCGCACGCCTTCTTTCAGTATCCGGATAATCCGGTGCGCCTTTCCAAGTGGGATCTTCCAGCATTTCAGAAAGACCAAACTCCTGCATCATCGCTTTGAATAGACGCGGCGCGACCTGGGAGAATTGGAGCCATTGATTATCTCTGGTGAGCGCGACAAGCAGCCGCAAAGGCATGCCGCTCGCCGGCGCATCGCTATCATCCCGCACCCGCTCTTCACTCAATTCACCGGATTGCTGCGCAGCGATATGGGCGAACCAGCGATGCGTATCGTGCATCGACAAGCCCTTCGCGAGGGACGTTTCTACAAACTGACCCAAGCCGCTCGCTTCGCGCTCATAAAGCGCCGCCAAAACACCCTGCACTGCAAGCTGGCTTGCTGGAAATGACGCATAAGCCGCCGTACAAAAAGACGGACCTGGGCGCGATGTGAGAGATTCCAACGCCCAAAAAGCGCCCAGCTTGGCCGCAACGATGCCCTCATAGCCTTGCAAATCAGCTAGCGCGCCAGACGAACCAAAACCCGTGATATTGCATTGCACCAGACGTGGATTTTCGACACTCGTACGCGCGTAGTCGAGCCCGAGATTTGAAAGCGTCTTGCGCCGAAATGTGCTGATGACGACATCAGCGTCGCGAACAAGCGCGCGCGCAGCGATCGCGCCCTTTTCACTCCGCAAATCAATCTCAACGCTTTGCTTTCCCCGCCCCCAAAACGGCCATGCTCTATCTTGGCGTAGAGAACTGCCTCCAGGCGGCTCCACCATCGTTACATGAGCGCCGAAATCAGCAAAAACTTGGGTTGCCTGCGCGCCCGTACGATAGGAGGAAAAATCAACCACGCGAAGGCCTGACAAAGCATCCGTCATTAGTGAAAATCTCCCATACGCACACCAGCTGGTGGGTGATCTAATCGTAGAAGGCAGAAACTGCCACGTCGATGATAGCTCCTTGAAACCTCAGACACGACGATTTCTGTGTCATCGCGTAGGAGCAAAAATCAGCGCGAACTCAATGCTGAAGATGCCCCTAGCTTCCTATACGCAGATTTTGACTGGCCGATATGGTTGCGAGCCGCAAGCTCGTTTCACTGCTCCGATGCCAAGCAAGCGCCTGACGGTCGCAGTCGAGAATTTGAGCCTTCAGCTGCGCGATAAATTCGCAGCATCGAAAGCCAAGGGCATGTGGATGGGCGGCGTGCCGCCACCTGGCTACGATATCAGCAATCGCGCGCTCGTCATCAATGAGCCTGAAGCGGAGACGATCCGTGCGATCTTTCACCGCTATTTTGAAGTTAAATCCATTCAGGTTTTAACCGAGGAGCTGGAAAAAGCTGGCGTTAGATCGAAACGCCATCTCACCGCGAAGGGCGATCAGCTCGCCGGCGTCGTTATTAGTCGCGGCGCGCTTGCGCACCTGCTCGCAATCCCGTCTATCGCGGAATCGTCAGGCATAAAGGCGTTATGCATGCTGGCCTGCACGAAGCGATCATCGATGACGCGACATGGCATGCGGCCCAGGAAATCCGCGGCGGTGCAATCAAGCGGCATCGATCGCTCACGCGGTATAGCGCGATGCTGGTCGGGTTGGTCTTTGACGACAACGACAATCCCATGGGCCCAACGGCCGCGAAGAAAAATGGCGTGCTCTATCGGTATTATGCGACGCGAAGCCGCTCGCTTGGACGCAAGGGTGAGGTCGGCTCAGTAAGCCGTGCGCCGATGGCGGCGCTGGATGAAGCGGTCATCACTGAGCTTGAGCCGCTGCTGCGCAGTGATTGGATGCGCGGCAGCGCACAACGAGACCGCATCATCTGTGCGCTGCAGCGGGTCTCCATTGGCTCCGATCTGGTGATCACGACGCCAGCGATAGCGATCGACGACACCGCGCTCCTCACCATGCCGGTGGAGCGCCAGATCGTGCGAGATGACGAGAGCATCGTGATCCGCTGCCCGATCGCGATGGCGCGTCCCCGCAACGCCACAATGTTCATTCGATCAGGCAATGCTTCAAAGCCGAAGGCCGCGATCCCTGATGCGCGCGGTGGCGATGGTACCGGTCTGGATGAAAAAGCTCGACAGCGGCGAGGTCGCATCGATCAAAGCCCTGGCACGCAATGAGAAGCTCTGCGTGCTCCATACCGCGAGGCTACTGCCCCTCGCCTATCTCGCGCCCGATCTCGTCACGCAGATCTTGGAAGGCCGGCAGCCGCGGACGCTGACTTTGACAGCTCTCATCGCCGAACCGCTCCCATTTGACTGGGAGGTGCAGCGCGCCCGGTTTGCCGCCTTCGCCTAGGCTAAAAAAAATCCACGCGGCCCGGGGCCTGGACTTGAACGCGCCGCCGCGGTTTCCAAATTGCCGGCCGTGACTTGAAGAAGGCACGGCCATGAAGCGTGAAGAAAACGTCTCGCGCGGCAAATGGCGCTGGGTCCTGCTGGCTGCGCTCTGCCTCTCGCCGTTGGTGATGCTGCTTGCGCAATGCGGTGGCAGCTAGCGTGCACACCCGCCGACGAGCCTCACGATGCACGCAGACGCTGGAGCTAACTTTTTCTGCACCGCCAGAGATAACCCGCGATTTCGAGCGCGCGGACGTCAGGATATCGGAGCTTTTCCGCGTCTCCAGTTAGCTTGAGGCATGCTTTAATCGCGAGATATCCGCGACTTACAAAACGAGACGCGGACGCGATGTTGAAGCAAAGAGAAATTGGTGGTGGACACAGTCGCGCGCGAACCCGCCTCTGGTGGTCAAACTGCGTTTTTGCCACAAGATGTTGGGTTTTTCGGTATTTTTTAAGCGAAACGGCGTTGTTCAATTATAAAAAATGCAGGGAAAATTCTCGCCAGCATGCAGGGAATTTTTCTTCGCGATGCAGGGAAATATCTTTTCGCCTGCAGTGACGTCTCGTTCAAAATGCCATGAGCGACGGCCGAAATCCGACTGCAGCTTCGAGTTGCGACGTTAAACGCTAACCGCTAAATTCTGCATAGGACGCAAACCAACATCCGGCCGAGGGCAAACGGCTCACAGAAGATTTGCGTCCGATGATGTTCATTAAGACCTTTGCACCCGTCAACGGCTTTTCGCAAAGCGACCGCTATACCAGCGGAGGCGGTCTATTCGAGATGTTCGGGGCTGACACACTTGGCAATCTCGAACGCAAGCTCCTCATTTCAGAGCTTGCCCCAAACAATCGTACGCTCCGGGTTTGTGATGGCGAAGTGCGCCGCGTGCTCGCTCTTCACCCGGACCAGGCGACATGGCCTCCTATCGTTCGTCAACGCGCCGAGACACTGGATAATATCAAGGGCCAAACCCGCGGCCCAAAGCAGCGCATCCGATTGGAGCTGACAATCGCCTGCACCCGCCTTGTTTATAAGACATATATCCAGGTCTTCGAAACTCTCTCCGTCCGCGAGCTTGCGGCTTGGTGTGTTGACCACGGCATTGTCGTCGATCCACTGACGCGCGGCGACACCGCAGCTGAGTTCGTCAGGGTTTTGTTCGTTCCCCATATTTCACGGCCGGCCCTCCGCAATCTCCTCTCTGCACATGCCAAAGCGCACGAAATTATTATGAACGACTTGCGGCCGTAAATCCGAGAATCCTTCCGGGCGCCGAGCCATGGCGCGGCGGTCGAGGATCTTTGCGTGCGCAGCAAGCCTAGGGTGGAATATGTGCCGATCGAGGCGCTAACGCCTCATCCGCGCAATGCCCGCACGCATTCCAAAAGACAGATCAGCAAGCTCGCTGAAGCGATCCATCACTTTGGCTGGGCAAGCCCTCTTGTCGTCGACGAGACTGGGCTGATCCTCGCGGGTCACGGCAGGCTTCTGGCGGCGCAAAAGCTAAAGCTGTCCGAGGTTCCTATTATTCGCCTGGCGAACATGACCGAGGCCGACAAACGCGCCTTCATGCTCGCCGACAATAAGATTGCGGCGGACGCCGGCTGGGACCCTGACCTTCTCGCCCTCGAACTCGAAGAGCTCAGCGCGCTCGATATCGAGATTGAATTGACCGGCTTCGAGATCGCCGCAATTGATGCGATCATCGAGCGCCGCGACGCATCCGATCCCGCCGCGTCCGCAGGTCCCGAAGACGACGCGCCGGAGCGCCCGTCCCGCGCGGTGACGCGGTCCGGCGATCTCTGGCGATGCGGGCGTCATCTGGTTTTGTGCGGAGACGCCCGCGACACCGCCGGGCTTGCGCGATTGCTCGACGGCGAGCACGCCGATCTCGTTTTCACCGATCCGCCTTACAACGTGCCGGTCGCAGGCCATGTCCGCGTGGCGCGCGGTCATCGCGATTTCGAGATGGCGGTCGGCGAAATGAGCGCCGCCGAATTCAAGCGCTTCCTCGAAGACACGCTCGGGCAAGCGGCGCAGGCCTGCAAAGACGGCGCGGTCATTTTCGTCTGCATGGATTGGCGCCATGCCGGCGAGCTCATCGCGGCGGCGAAAGCGCTTCGGCTTATCCAGCTCAATCTTTGTGTTTGGGAAAAGACCAATGGCGGCATGGGCTCGCTCTATCGCTCCCAGCACGAATTGGTATTCGTGTTCAAAAAGGGCCAAAGCCCGCACATCAACAATATCCAGCTCGGCGCCACCGGCCGCTACCGGACCAATATCTGGCGCTATGCGGGCGTGAACGCCTTCAAGCAAGGCCGCAGCGAAGAGCTGACAATGCATCCGACGGTGAAGCCCGTCGCGCTCGTCGAAGACGCCATCAAAGACGTCACCAAGCGCAATGCGCTTGTGCTCGATTGTTTCGGCGGCTCCGGCACGACGCTTATCGCGGCCGAACGTTGCGGGCGGCGCGCGCGTCTTATCGAATATGACCCTCATTATTGCGACGTCATCGTGCAGCGCTTCGAGCGCTATACCGGCAAGGCTGCGACGCTGATCAGCACGGGCCAGACCTTCGAAGATGTCGCCCAAGCGCGCGCAGCGCCGCCGGACACGCCGCAATAAGCGCAGACGATGATGGCGGCGACGATAAAGAGACGCAGCCAGTCGGGGACGAAAAAGATGAGCGGCCTGTCGGCTACGGCAACCCGCCCAAGCATACGCGCTTTCACAAAGGCCAATCCGGCAATCCCGATGGCGGCTAGAAGGGCAAGCGGCGTAAATCCGAGCCCAAAAGCGACGAAAATGACTACGAGCTTCTGAACCGCCTGTTGAACGAAAAACAGAAGGTCATCGTCAATGGCGTCGAAAGGAAAATGACAAGTCGCGAAGTGATCGCACGTCGCATGATCAGAAACGCCGCCCAGGGCGACATCCAATCGCAGCGACAACTACAGCGCTGGCGTCTGGAAAGCGAGAAACACAAAATTGTCGAAGACAATCGGCCTGCGGGGGGCGTTCTCGTCGTCTATCCGCCGATGAAGGAAGGCGAATGGGAAAAAGCCACCGAAGGCGATCTTCTCACAAAAAATCCGCTCGAGGGCCTAATAGGCGCGGAACTTTTTGAACCAAAATATCGGCAGCGCCTGAACGGCCGCCGTCATTTTACAGATGATCCTATTTTCGACGACGACAAAACCAACAAGCACGATAAGCGCGATACGGATGAGGATGAGTAACGCGTCATTCAGGCCGCGCATCCTCTTAGCGGCAAAGCTCAGACGGCGCCACGCTAAACGCATTGGCCAAGCGCGTTGTGATCGTCACGTGCCCCGCTCAATCCTCGACACGTAAGTGCGATCCAGGCTCGACGGATAGGCCAGGTCCCCGGCGGCCAGTCTCTTTGGGTTCGAATTTCCTTCATCTCGGGTCCGAGAAACCGGCGAATCTCCATCGCCAGGATGAAGTATTCGTCGGCGATCGCCGCGGTACTGCCCGAGCCGCGCAGCACGCTCGGATGCGCCGTTGAAGCGATCGGCAGCCGCGTTGCGTCGAATAAAAGTACGAAGCGAGTTACTGCGTTAGTCTAATAAACGGGCCACGAGCTATCGATCAACTCACGCACTTTGGTGGCAAACTCAGTGATGACGAATGGCTTTGTCACCACAATCATGCCAGGCTCCAGATGCCCATTTCCAACCGCTGCATTCTCTGCAAATCCAGTTATAAACAGAACTTTTAGAGCAGGTCTTGTCACCCGCGCGGCATCTGCAACTTGGCGCCCATTCATGCCGCCAGGCAGGCCGACATCCGTGATAAGCAAATCAATATGTTTATCTGACTGAAGTACGCGTAAACCTTCGGGACCGGTTGCAGCTTGCAGAACGCGATAGCCCGCTTCCTCCAATACATCTACGACCAGCATGCGTAAGATTGCTTCATCATCGATAATCAGTACGGTCTCGCCACTCGCTGACTGGAGTTTAGTATCTGCGATAGGCTGGTTTTTCTCTTCCGCCACGCCAACATAGCGCGGAAGGTAAAGGCACATGGTCGTTCCCTTGCCAATCTCGGAATAAATGCGCACCTGCCCGCCCGATTGTCGGGTGAATCCATAGACCATCGAAAGCCCAAGACCTGTGCCCTGACCGATCGGTTTGGTCGTAAAAAACGGATCAAACGCACGAGCTATCGTATCCGCATCCATGCCAGCGCCTGTGTCCGTAACGCAGACTGAAATATATTGGCCCGGATCAAGATCTTGCTCTCGCGCGGACCTGTCGTCGAGCCATTTGTTCGCGGTTTCGATCGTCAGACGCCCGCCGCCAGGCGCCATTGCATCTCGGCCATTTATGCAAAGATTTAGGAGTGCGCTTTCAAGCTGAGATGAATCAACTTTCGTCGGCCAAAGACCCGCTTGGCCGACGACCTCTACCTCAACGTTAGGCCCGACCGAGCGCCGTACCAATTCCTCCATACCCAGAATGAGTTTGTTGGCGTCGATTGGCTTAGGATCGAGCGTCGCGCGACGCGAAAATGCGAGTAGCCGCTGAGTCAGCGACGCCGCGCGACGAACCGCGTCTTGGCCTGCGCCTATATAGCGTTCTGCGCCAGGCTTGCCGTCCGCAAGCCGACGCTCGATAAGCGAAAAGCTGCCGCCGATCGCACCCAGGAGATTGTTGAAGTCATGCGCAATGCCGCCGGTCAATTGACCAATGGCTTCCATCTTCTGCGCTTGACGAAGCGCCTCTTCAACTTTGCTGCGCTCTGCGATTTCTTCGGCGACCCGGTGTTCGAGCGTGTCATTGGCGCGCTGGAGGGCTTGATAGAGCCTCGAATTATCGATTGCGGTCGCGGTCTGTCCCGCAAGACCGAGCAGTAGCGATTCGTGCTCACCGGTAAATTTCGCGGGTTGCGCATGGCCAAAGAATAGACCGCCTTGCACTTCACCAGAGCGTGATATCACCGGCACAGCGAGATAAGATCGCACCGGCAAATGCCCGTCGGGCATGCCCTTCTGTGGCGCGTTCTTCCCGTAGCGTGGATCTTGCAGAATGTCGTCCGAGCGCACGACGCCTTCGCCTGAAAAGGTCGGCGCAAACACCGCCGTATTGCGCGGCATTGGGAATTTCGAGAAATTCTCGCGCGGTACACCAGACAGCGCATAGAGCATGTAGCTCTCGCCGCGATCGTCGAGCACATTGTAGAAAAACGCCCCAAACTCGGCGCCGGTCAGCGCTACACCCGCGTCAGTAATCATCTGAACTATGTTATCGACATTGAACTCGGCCGCGATTTGAGCGCCTGTCTTGTTGACAATGGATAATCGCTCTTCCGCGCGTTTCTTTTCCGAAATGTCGCGAATGGTCCCCACAAACCGGGTCGCTTCGCCATCCTCGAACAGGGCGTTGCCGGTGGCGGCGCACCATCGCTCGACGCCATCTTGAAGTCCGATTGTTCTATATTCGATGTCGTAAGATGACGATCCTTGTGGTGAGATGGCCGCTTGCACTGCTTCGTCGGTTCGAGCGCGATCATCAGGATGCAAGCCCGTCAGAAACGCGCCTTCGTAAGTCACCTCGGCGTCGGGCGGCAGCCCAAACAATTCCTTGCAGCGCGCGTCCCAACGAAGCTCACCGGTCACCGGATTGAAATCCCAAGTGCCGAGTTCTGCAGCTTCGGTCGCAGCCCGCAATCGCTCTTCGCTCGCGCGCAACGCATCTTGGGCGCGATATTGCTCGGTAATGTCAAAGCCTTCGCAGAAAATGCCGCTGATGTCGCCACGCTCATCGTAAGTCGGCGCATATATGAAATTGAGGAGTCGCGTTTCCTCGTCCGCCTGTGGCCCGCGGCGATACCGAACTTGTTGACCAGTGAATTCAATGGTGCGGCCAGTCCTGAACACCTCATCGAGCGCTTCGAAGAAGCCCTGTCCCTCTATGCTCGGAAACGCGTCGCGCATCGTCTTGCCGATCCAATCGCCGGAACCGAAAAGCTTGCGATGCTCGTCATTGACGAAGTCCACCCTATGCTCGGATCCGCGCATGATGACGATGAACCCAGGCGCTTGTTCGAAAAGGCGCCGCTGGCGTTCTTGTTCTATCGCTTTGCGGTGATCCGCGAGCACGCGCTCGGTTGTTTCCACGACGATGGCGATGACACCGCCAGGTTTGCCGCTCTCATCATAAACTGGCGAATAGTCCAGATTCATCCAGACTTGTTCGGCGCGACCGTTGCGATAGAGCGTCAGCTCCTGATCTTTATATTTGAGCGTGCCTCCAGCGAGACCGACCTTCATCACGTTGTCATTGAAATCAGCCACCTCAGGCCAACCTTCGCGGACATTGCTTCCCAGCAATTCGGGATGGCGTCCGCCAGCAAACACGGAATATGCGTCATTATAAATCATGACGCCTTCTGGTCCCCAGAGCATTACGATCGGCACAGGCGATTGCAAAATGAGAGAGGTCGCGGTTCTCAAGCTTTGCGGCCACGAGTCTAAGGGGCCAAGCGGCGTCGCGCTCCAATTGTGAGCGCGTACGCGCG
>JBEVOS010000162.1:0-5422 GCA_040507435.1 Caulobacterales bacterium
CCGCGCCAAAGTCCGCGAAGAATTGCCCCACGAAGGCGCCGCCAATCGTATTGGAAAGGTTCAATACCCTTAGGCCGCCGAGCGCGTCGCTGCGCTCAACCTTCGACTCGCCCATCAACGTCTCCTACAGCAAGCACGCTGGCGCACGAATGATCGCGCCCGCGTTGTTATGCCGGGCACAATAGAGGCTCGGAGCCAAAAGCCAACATACCGGCGCACGCCGGCGCTGGGTTAGCTCGCGCTAAACTTTAAGCCATCGACGAGAGTCCAGCCGCCTTCTTTTGAGCGGAACCAGCCGCTCGAGGCCCACGTGCCGCCATCCACGGGGATCAAAGTTCCGGTGACATAGCTCGACATCTTCGATGCGAGAAAAACAGCGACGTTCCCGCACTCGACATCAACACCCCGCCGGCCAAACGGAATCAGCCGTGACCAAGCGCTCTCCTGCTCAGGCGTCACTTTTGGCCAGGACGCCTCATCAACCGGGCCGTTGCGATTGCCTGAATTTCCTGGCGTTATTGTGTGGTCCGGCGCGATCGCATTCACGCGGATGCCATGCTCGGACAGTTCGAGCGCCATTGTGCGGGTGAAATTAATCATGCCCGCTTTGCACGCTGCGTAGACGGAAAAGTTTGGCGCCGCGCGCGAACCTTCGATGCTCGTTACGTTGATGATCGAGCCGCCGCGCTTTTCCCGGATCATGATGGGCGCCGCCGCATGTGTCGCCGCCAGCATGCTGACGAGGTTGATATCGATATGACGGCGCCAGGAGCGCTCCGACTGCTGCAGGAACGGCCTACCGCTCACGCCGCCGGCGTTGTTCACGAGTACGTCAAGACGGCCGAATTCAGCGTCTGTCTTGGCGATGGCGTCGCGAACTTGCTCAGTGTCCATGACATCGGTTGGCAGGGGCAGCGCACGCCCGCCCAGCTCTCGCACCCGGGCCGCCGTCTCTTCGCAGCGCTCCGGCACGATATCGGCGATCGCCACGTTGGCGCCGACACCAGCGCAAGCCAGCGCGATCGCGCGGCCAATACCACCGCCGCCGCCTGTCACAAAAACAGTCTGATCCTTCAGGGAAATATCCGGCTGCGCCATAAATTTGCTCCTCCCCCGCCGACGCGTTCGCACACGCAGCAAGAATTTTGGTTTTTCGAGTTGAGGCGCGTATTTGGACGAAACTTGACTGTTTGATCAATTGCCAATTTCGTAAATCGGCCCGTTCTGTGAGGCTTAGCTTATTTGACGCCAGCGATAGGACGCGCCGACATCTCTGAAGGCCTCATCCCACGCGGCACGCACCTCGTTCTCGCTCACATTGTGATCGCGGCCATGCGCGAGGAAATAGACATCAAACGTCACATCGCGCGCAGCGTCGCCAAATTCGGACTTAACAACATTCGATAGGCCAGCGCCCTCTCTCGCGGCGTAGATAGAATATTGCGGCGAGTTCTGGCGCATATCAGACACCAATACGAGGCGCCGATCTGGTATCGCCTCGTTGAATTCATCCGACCCAAGCCACCGATGCACATATTCCACGATCGGGCTCGAATCAGCTTCCGCGGGCGCACTGACTTCTTCGATCACGCGATCGGCCGCGCCGACAAATTTCTCATCAAAATCGCGCTCGGTGTAGCGGCGCCCGCGATAAAGGTCTGAAACAAAATTCGGTTGGCCTGGATTGCAAATCGAAAAGATGGGGTGTGTCGAGCCGGTTGCGTCCAGCGAGACTATTGAGAACTTCTGATATTGTTTCGTGTTGCGCTGAGCGTTCTCGACTAAGTCCGTCAGCGCAGCGCCTATCGACGGGTCCCATCTATCGGTGCGGTCTAAGATAACAAGAGTATGCCCCGCGATCGGCCGTGATGTCGGGCACAATGTTGTTGGATCAAGCTGAGCAGGCCGGAACGCCCAAACCGTGACGCTCAGCGCCAGCAAAGCTGCGATGACGCCCGCCGTGCCCATGGCGTAGCGGCGATTTGCACGATCGCGATCACGCATTAGCGGGCTCTCTTTTTCTTGCGTGAGAATGAGACAATTTCTTCTTCCCCATCCTCAATGTCTTCGGCGTAGCTCGCGTCTTGATCGTCAGCATAGCTATCATTGCGAGAATATTCGTTCCGGCGGGATGACGGCGCACTTCTTTCTACCGGACGGGTGAGATCGACCGGATCGGAAAATTCGCTGCGCACGGCGACATGCGCGTTGTCTTCAATCCCTTTCAGGAACGGCGCGAGCTCATCATCGTAGAAGGAATGATATTCTGCTTCCAGCCGTGCTCGTGCGGCCGCCAACTCGCCTTTGCACGCCGTTATGTTGGACGTTGCGCGCGAAAACGCTTTCGTCAACGTATCGAGAACTTCCGCGCTGGTTGGCGGTTCAGCGTGCTCGAACGCATCATGCCGGAAATAAGCAGGTTCAGCGCTGCGGCGCTGTTTACTATTGGCGCTGCGATAAATTTCAACCGCTTCTCGCCCTGCGCTTAGAATTTCAGCTGCCGTGAAGTCCCACAGCGCGGCGTTGTCTTGCGTACGCGCGATGGCTCGCCGCAAAGAGCCAACCGCTTCCTGGCTTTTCACCGTCACTTCGGAAAGCGCTTGGTCCGCTACATCCTTTGCATGATCGACATCGCGCGCCAAACCTTGAGCTGTCTCTCGCGTGCGTTCGCGCGCTTCCTCAACGGCGCGATGGCGCCGGCCGTAACCCGGATAGGGCTCATCCCAATAGGCGCCGCGCGCAATCGCGAAGACGCCGATCAACAAAGCGATAATGAAGAGAACAAGCGATTCGAGTTGTTGGAACGGCTCGAACGGGCGCGTCGCAATCGATGTCAGGATGTTGTCCGGCACTGGCGCATCGAGCGAGGAATGCGAGAGCGCGTAACGATAATGCGCGATGTAGAATGCGAACAATGTCAAAAGGCCAGCGCCGATGACGAGCGTAGGCACAGCCCAAAGCCTATGTAGCGCGCCATTTTTTCCATTCGCGCCTTGATAGTTGAGATAGCGCCACGGACCGATGCCGATAAGCGTGCCCGTGAGCACGACGAGGATCGAAATCATCAGCGCTGTCGTCCAGCCCTGCACGAGGCCGCCTGGGCTCGCCTGCCCGATCACCCAGCCGTTCGCCGCGACTTCCACCGTGAACATCAGCGCGAGCAGAAAGACTTTGCGCCAGAACACATTGTCATAGCTCGGCTCGCGTTCTGTAAGCCTGTGCTGAATGCGGAATGCGCGGTAATCACGGTAAGCGCGCGCGAAATCGGTTTGCGCATGCTTTAGCTCAAGGCCGATTGCGCTCTGCGCGCGCGCTTTCTTGGCGCGATATTGCGTGAGGATGGTCTGCGGTTCGCTTGCGAGCGATTCCAGATCTTGCGGCAGCGTGGTGAAGTCCTGGCCCGAACCAACGCCGAGAATTTCATTGGAGCGCTGCCTCAACGCGCCTTCAACGCGATTGACGATGAGCGCTTCGGTTGCAGACAGGCGCGTCTCATCTGAGGGCGGCAGGTTTTTGCGGCCGTCTGCGGCGCCGCGATCCGTCAGCTTCAATTCTGCATCGAGCTGCTCAGCTGTAAATTCGGAAATGACCGTTCTCCCACATGCATGGGCCTGATCTCGGCCGCCAACACATTGCGCAGCGACAGGTCGCGCCCGCCGAAGGCAAAATCTGGGCAGCATGTGCAAGTGGCGTCTGCGAAACGCAGCACGCGCCGCCTGCATTGTCTGTACGGGGAATTTGCTGCGTATTGCGTGACGGCGGTCACAGCACGTGCAGTGAATAACGCCGCTAAGCGTCGAGCCCGTCTGGCAAAGTCCAATTGCGGCGCGCGCAAGCGGCCAAAACTGTGTTGCGTAGCAAACAAGCGATCGTCATCGGCCCGACGCCGCCAGGAACCGGCGTAACGGCGCGCGCGACTTCGAGCGCCTCTTTGTAAGCGACATCGCCAACGAGCCTGGTTTTGCCGGGATTTTTGATCGACGGTACGCGATTGATGCCGACGTCAATGACGATCGCGCCTGGCCTGATCCAATCGCCTTTCACGAATTCCGGCTTCCCAATCGCCGGAACGAGAATGTCTGCACTCCGGCAGACGCCAGCGAGATCGCGCGTGCGTGAATGCGCCATCGTCACGGTGCAGTTTTCATACTGAAACAGCAGCGAGGCGGGTTTGCCGACGAGGATGGAACGCCCGATCACCACGCAATGTGCGCCGCTCAAATCTTTCTCGACGCTCTTTGCGAGGATGACGGAGCCCACCGGCGTGCATGGCCGCAGGCCTTGTTTGCCAAGCACGAGACGGCCTGCGCTGATTTCCGTCAGCCCATCGACGTCCTTGTCGGGATCGAGCGCAGCGAGAACGCGATTTTCGTCGATATGCTTCGGCAACGGCAGCTGCACCAAAATCCCATCGATCTCGGGATCGGCGGACAGCGCGGCGACGCGCGCGATCACCTCAGACTCGCTCGTATCAGCCGGCAGACGGATTTCCACAGATCGCATGCCGGTGGCGACCGTGTCCTTCAGCTTTGATCGCACGTAGACTTGGCTTGCGGGATCATCGCCGACCAACATCACGGCAAGCGCGGGCTGGCCCGGCAATTTCGCCACCGTCGCCGCGACGCGCGCCTTCACCGCCGCTGCGATCGCCGTTCCGTCGATGATATCCGCCGTCATCCTCAGAAGCCCGAACCGAGCACAAGCCTCGGCAGCAATTCGCGAATGAACTGGATGAGAAGCATCAAGACAAGCACGGAAAGATCGACGCCCGCGATTGGCGGAATGATTTTTCGGATCGGACGGAGGATTGGGTCCGTCAGGCGGCGGGTAAATTCGAACACTGTGCCGACGAATTGATTGCGCGGGCTCACGATGTCGAACGCGAAGAGCCAAGACAGCACGACATTGACCACCAGGATGATGAGCAAAATCGCGAGAACGGCGTCGATAAGATTTAGAAACGGGACGATCATGGGCCAATCGAAGTCAGCAAAAGCTTCCGGCCGAAGGGCCGTGGATAATTGCGCCCGTCTAGACTGCGTTGGCCACCTCCGGCAAGCGGCGGCGGCTTGACGGTTTCGTCAGCGCGGGGCTATACCCCGCCCCCTGTCGGCGACCTCCGGGCCGCCGATTCCCTGGATGAATCTGGCGGTCACACGCCAATTCGGGCTCGTAGCTCAGCTGGGAGAGCGCCGCGTTCGCAATGCGGAGGTCAGGAGTTCGATCCTCCTCGGCTCCACCAACTCCAAAATTCCGTTTCCGCGAGGCCGCGGCGTCGCGCTGTCGCCCAAGCTCGGCGCGTTCGACGTGCGGAGCGAGGGCCAAGGGGCCCCTCACGTATTAAGCATTCAGCCTCGACAATAAATTGTCCTTGTTGAGCCGAGGCTGTGCATCCGTTCCCCAAACCGTTCCATGATGGTCC
>JBEVOS010000113.1:0-3122 GCA_040507435.1 Caulobacterales bacterium
AGCGGCGCTCTCACCGGGCGACTTTGTCGTTCATCAAGAACATGGCATCGCCCGCTACGACGGATTGAAGACATTGATGGTGCAAGATGCGCCGCACGACTGTCTCGACCTCGTCTATGCTGGCGGCGACAAACTCTATTTGCCGGTCGAAAACATAGAACTGGTAAGCCGGTACGGCTCTGAAGATGCGGAGGCGCAACTCGACAAGCTCGGCGGTGTCGCGTGGCAAAATCGCAAAGCACGCGCGAAACAGCGGCTGCGCGATATGGCCGAGGAACTCATTCGCATTGCAGCCGAGCGCGCAGCGCGAACCGCAGAAGAAATCATGCCGCCTGAGGGCGTATGGGACGAGTTCTGCGCCCGCTTTCCGTACGAAGAGACGGAAGATCAGCTTAACGCGATCGATGACATCATGTCAGATCTGGCGTCCGGGCGGCCGATGGACCGCCTTATTTGCGGCGATGTCGGATTCGGTAAAACAGAAGTCGCATTGCGCGCCGCGTTCCTCGTCGCAATGACGGGTAAACAAGTTGCTGTGGTTGCACCAACGACGCTGTTATGCCGGCAGCATTACCGCACATTCGCAGAGCGCTTTCACGGTTTGCCCATACGCGTACGGCAATTGTCGCGCCTTGTTTCCACGAAGGAAGCAAACGAGACAAAAAAAGGTATGACGGACGGCACGATTGAAATCGTCGTCGGCACACACGCACTTCTCGCCAAGAACGTGGCCTTTAAAGACCTCGGCCTGCTCATTATCGACGAAGAGCAGCATTTTGGCGTGAAACACAAAGAGCGCCTGAAAGAGCTGAAATCCGATGTTCACGTTCTAACCCTTTCCGCCACTCCTATACCGCGAACCCTACAACTTTCGCTCGCCGGCATACGCGAGATGTCGATCATTGCGACTCCGCCGGTAGATCGCATGGCAGTTCGAACTTACGTAACGCCGTTCGACGCAGTGACCGTGCGCGAAGCCCTGCTCAAGGAACGCTACCGCGGCGGCCAGAGCTTCTATGTCACGCCGCGCATCCAAGACTTGGAAGAAATCGCCGACTTCCTGCGCAAACAAGTCCCCGAAGTCTCATTCCAGATTGCGCACGGCCAAATGCCATCGACTCAACTCGATGAAATCATGACGGCGTTTGACGAAGGCCAGTTCGATGTCCTCGCATCAACGACAATTGTAGAATCTGGCTTAGATATCCCACGCGCGAACACTCTCGTCATCAATCGCGCAGACATGTTCGGCCTAGCGCAGCTCTATCAACTCCGAGGCCGTGTCGGGCGTTCGAAAGTACGCGCCTTCGCTTACATGACCACGCCTTCAGAACAAAAACTGACTGATGGCGCCGAAAAGAGGCTCAGAATTTTATCTTCGCTCGACAATCTAGGCGCAGGGTTCACGCTCGCCAGCCACGATCTTGATATGCGCGGCGGCGGAAACCTCTTAGGTGAGGAGCAATCGGGACAGATCAAGGAAGTTGGCGTCGAGCTCTACCAGTCCATGCTCGAAGAAGCTGTCATGTCGCTTAAGGAAGGCCGCGAAGACACATTCTTTGAACGCTCCTGGTCGCCACAGATCAATGTAGGCGCCGCGGTCCTCATCCCGGAAGACTATGTGCAAGACCTAACAGTGAGGCTCGCCCTTTACCGGCGGCTTGCAGAACTCGACAGCGATGCTGAGCGAGAGGCTTTTGCGGCCGAACTGATCGATCGCTTTGGCCCGATTCCCGCGGAAGCAGAGCAGCTTGTCGCGGTTGCGGCGCTCAAATCGCTGTGCCGCCATGCGCTCATCTCAAAGCTAGACGCCGGGCCAAAGGGCGCCGTTCTCACATTCAGGGAAGGAGGCTTCCCCGACCCAGTCGCGCTGGTTCAATACGTACAAAAAAATGCACACCTCTTCCGGATGAGGCCAGACGGCAAACTCGTAATCCAAGGCGATTGGCCAGACCCTGCCTTACGGTTGAAGGCGCTTCGGGTCGCGCTTGAGGGAGTGACGCGCCTGGTGAAGCGCCAAGCCGCATAATCGGTTAGGCTTGCGGCGTTCTCAATGTCCGACTCGAGCCCCTCCCTCGCCGCCCTGCTCGCCGCCGCGCGAATGCCAAAGGGTGCGCGCAAAGAGACGGCTGAACTCATCGCGAAAGTGGCAGGCGGACCGTTGGCGCGCGATCTCGTGCTGCTGCCGCCGCACAGCGCAATCGATCGGGGCCACATCGTTCCAATAAGCGAGACGCAAGATGGCGAGATCGCGACGATTGAGGCGGAGGTTGATGCGCATACGCCTGCGTTCCGAAAACTTCCCTATCGGGTCCGGTTGCGTGACGAGACAGGTTTTATATCGGCAGCATACTTTCGCGCGCAGACGGACATGATGAAGCGCATGTGGCCCATCGGCCAAGTGCGCCTCGTAAGCGGCAAAGTGGGCTTCTACGACGGTGAGCGGCAAATGCTGCACCCGGACTATGTCGTCGATCCATCACGCGGAGAGAAACCGCCCGAAATCGAACCGATCTATCCTCTGACGGCAGGCTTGCCGGGAAGAATCTTGCAACGCGCCGTTCAAATTGCGCTCGACGGCGTGCCCGATATGCCGGAATGGCTGGAGCCGACAACAGTAAGCGCCCACAAATGGCCAGCGTTTAAAGACGCGCTTATGCATATTCATAAGCCAGAGAACATCGATGATGTCGCACCCGCGAATACATATAGAACGCGGCTTGCTTATGACGAACTGTTCTCGCGGCAATGCGCGCTTCGCTTGCGGCGGGCAGTACGCCGCGACGAGCCGGGCCGATCGGTAATTGGCAATGGAAGCCTATCGAGAAAAATTCTTGCTTCGCTGCCTTATGCAGCGACGGGCGCACAACAGCGCGCCGTCGCGGATATCGAGAAGGATATGGCGCAGCCAGCGCCAATGCTGCGCCTGTTGCAGGGCGATGTCGGCGCGGGAAAGACGGCCGTAGCCATGCTGGCGCTATTGGCAGCGGTGGAAAACGGTTTGCAGGGCGCGATGATGGCGCCGACCGAATTGCTGGCGCGCCAGCATATGGCATCGCTTGCGGGAATGGCCGCGGCGGCAGGCATCAAGATGGCCTTGCTCACGGGGCGCGAGCGCGGAC